>NZ_JANSHO010000093.1:0-133956 GCF_047502635.1 Synechococcus sp. RC10B2 | reverse complement strand
TGTAGATTTGAGGGGTAGGTTTCCGTGCCCTCGGAAAAAAACCTACCCCTTTAAGCCCCCTATGTCCCCCTCTCCCGCGGGGCGGGAGAGGGGGAACAAGCTGCAGGGCGCACTGCCGTGCGCCCCTACACCCCTCTCCCACAGCGTGGGAGAGGGGCTGGGGGTGAGGGCGAAAAGCGTGCGCGCCCTGCACACAGTGAACTCAAGCGATGTACCCTTATCAGGGCAACCACAGGGGGTTGCCCCTACAAGGCGGCGTGTAGGGGCAGACCCCCGTGTCTGCCCTGCTGGTATCGAACATGCCCCCGCCAGTTGCGTCTATAGATATGGTATACTGAATCGCCAGTTAGTCAGTCTGGCGCACGGGGATGACAAAATGAGAGCCGTATGGATGCTGGGGTTGCTCAGTGGGCTGGGCGTTCTGAGTTGGAACCCCGCGCCGAGTTTCTACGACCAATCTGCCGAGCGTACCGTGACGCTGAAGCATCGCGTGTTGACCGAAGCGCCGAAATCGGGCGAAGTCAACCGCCGCGTGTCTGACATTGAGTTTACCGACCTGCAAGGACGCGCCTATACGCTGAGCCAACTGACCCAGCGCGCGCCTGTCGTGTTCATCTTCACCGCCACGAAGTGCCCCGCCGCGCAGCGGTACACCGTGCGCATCAACCAACTGCACGAGACCTACCGCAAGAAGGGCGTGCAGGTGTTCCTGGTCTACTCGAACTACGACGACACGCGCGAGGCGGTGGTGCAGCATGTGCGCGAGTATGGGCTGAAGCCGCCCGCCGTGCATGACCCCGACGGCGCGCTGGCGCGTGCGCTGGGCGCGACGATGACCCCGCAAGCCGTGCTGGTGGACAAAAAGATGCTGCTGCGCTATCGCGGCGCGATTGACGACAACCGCTACGAGACGCGCGTGCGCACACACTACCTGAAAGACGCGCTCGATGCCGTGCTGGCGGGCAAGCCCGTCAAAGTCGCCTCCGCCGAGACCTTCGGCTGCACCATTCGGTTCCGCGAGGAAGCTGCCGCAAGCGCGCCCATCACCTACGCCAAGCACATCGCGCCAATCCTGCAGGAGTATTGCCAGCCGTGCCATCGTCCAGGGCAGGTCGCGCCCTTCTCGCTGATGACCTACCGCGACGCCTACACTTGGCGCAAGGAGATTGCGGCGGTCGTCAAGGCGCGCCAGATGCCTCCGTGGAAACCCGTGCATGGCTACGGCGAGTTTCAGGGCGAGCGACGGCTGACCGACGAGCAAATTGCGATGATTCTGCAGTGGGCAGAGACGGGCGCGCCGATGGGCGACCCGAACGACCTACCGCCCCCGCGTAAGTTCAACGACGGCTGGGCGCTGGGTGAGCCTGACATCGTGTTCGAAATGCCTGTCGAGTACGAAGTCGGTCCTACAGGCGACGATGAGTACCGCCACTTTGTCATCCCGACCAACTTCGACGAAGATGTGTTCGTGCGGGCGATTGACATTCAGCCCGGCAACCGCAACACGGTACACCATGTGATTGTATTTCTGGACACGACGGGCACAGCGCGCCAGTTGGACGCTGCCGACCCCAAGCCAGGCTACGAGGCGTTCGGCTGGCCGGGCTTTATCCCTGCGGGGATGCTGGGGGGCTGGGCGCCGGGCTTCACGCCCAGCGTGCTGCCCGACGGCACGGGCTATCGCCTGCCCAAAGGCGCAGATATCGTGCTGCAGATACACTACTACCGCACGGGCAAGCCCGAAAAAGACCGCACGCGCGTCGGCATCTACCTCGAGAAAAAACCGAACCCGCAGCCAGTGGGCATCGCGTGGCTGATCAACCCCATCTTCCGCATCCCTGCGGGCGCGGAGCGGCACGAGGTGCGCGCGATGTGGATTGCCCCGCGCGATGTGGAAGTGGTCGCCATCACGCCCCATATGCACCTGCTGGGACGCGAGATGCGCATCGAGGCGGAACTGCCCGACGGCACAAAGAAGACCCTCATCTGGATCAACGACTGGGACTTCAAGTGGCAGGACACCTACCACTACAAAACGCCTGTCAAACTGCCGCGGGGCACGCGCGTGACGGTCTATGCCTACTACGATAACTCGGAGAAGAACCCGAACAATCCCAACAAGCCGCCTAAGGATGTGACTTGGGGCGAGCGCACGCAGGACGAGATGTGCCTGGCGTTCCTGCACATTATCGGCGAGGAGGGCACGGGCTTTCGCGGCGGGCGTCGGGGCGGCGGCGGGGGCTTCTTCCGACGCAGCGCGAATCCATAAGGTATCCTGTTCGCATGCCGCGAATCGCACTCGTCAGCGTCTCGGACAAGGGCGGTCTGGAGCCGTTCGTGCGCGGGCTGCACGCGCTGGGCTTTGAGTGCCTCTCCACAGGGGGCACAGCGCGCGCCCTGCGCGCGTGGGGCGTGCCCGTGCAGGAAGTCAGCGACTGGACAGGCTTCCCCGAAATCTTGGACGGGCGCGTCAAGACGCTGCACCCGCGCATCCACGCCGCGCTGCTGGCGAACCTTAGCCTGCCCGACCACCAGCAGACGCTGCGCGAACTGAACCTGACGCCGATCGAGCTGGTCGTGGTGAACCTCTACCCGTTCGAGCGGGCGTTGCAGGCAGGCGCGTCTGAAGCCGAACAGATTGAGCAGATCGACATCGGCGGACCGACGCTGATACGCGCGGCGGCGAAGAATTTCGAGCATGTGGCGGTGGTCGTGCGCCCTGCGGACTACGACTGGGTGCTGGCGCGGCTGCAGGCGAGCGGGCTGACGCGCGACGAACGCGCCCTGCTGGCGTATCGCGCGTTTGCGCATGTCGCCGAGTACGATGCGCTGATTGCCGACTGGTTCCGCCGCTACGACCCCGACGGCGCGCTGCCCGAAAGCCTCACGCCGACCTTCCGCCTCGCCCAACGCCTGCGCTACGGCGAGAACCCGCATCAGCAGGCGGCGTTCTATCGCGAGCCGTCCGCCCCCGCAGGCTGTATCGCGACCGCCGAGCAACTCTGGGGCAAGGCACTCTCGTACAACAACCTGCTGGACGCCGACGCTGCGCTGGAGTTGGTGCGCGAGTTCGCCGAGCCTGCCTGCGCGATTATCAAGCACACGAACCCGTGCGGGGTCGCGCTGGGCGCAAGCCTTGTGGAGGCGTTCCTGCGGGCGTTGGAGGCAGACCCCGTGTCGGCGTTCGGCGGGATTGTCGCCTGCAACCGCCCGATTGACCGCGCGGCGGCGGAAGCGATGGTCGCGCCCGGAACCTTCTTTGAAGTTATCCTCGCGCCAGAGTTTGACCCCGACGCGCTGCCCGTGTTTCAGGAGCGCAAGGGCTGGGGTCAGCATGTGCGCCTGTTGCGCACGGGGCAACTTTTGCCGCCCGACCAGATGCGCGGCTACGCGCTGCGCAGCCTCACGGGGGGCGCGCTTTACACGGAGCGCGATACGCTGGACTGGAACCCCGACGCGCTGCAGGTCGTCACCGAGCGCATTCCAACCGAGAGCGAGTGGCGCGATTTGCACTTCGCGTGGCGCGTGGTCAAGCATGTGAAGTCCAACGCGATTGTGGTCGCTAAAGACGGCGTCGTGCGGGGCGTCGGCGCGGGGCAGATGAACCGCGTCGGGTCGGTCAGGCTTGCGCTGGAGCAGGCGGGTGAACACGCGCGTGGCGCGTCGCTGGCGTCGGACGCCTTCTTCCCGTTCTCCGACAGCATCGAACTGGCGGCTCGGGCGGGCGTCCGCGCGATTGTGCAGCCCGGCGGCTCGAAAAAAGACCCCGAAGTCGTCGCCGCCGCGAACGAACTCGGCGTCGCGATGGTCTTCACGGGCGTTCGGCACTTTCGGCATTAGGCGGCTGCATCTCTGGGCAGAGAAACTCTACGCGGACGCCTAATGCCCGCAGCGCATGGAAATGTTCTACATAGTCGCTGTCGACAGCGTTCACGATGGGCACTGTATTGTCCAACTTATTTTGGGCAGCCACCGCCGTCGCTACGAACTTTTTGTCGTCGCGATCAAACCCCTTGAGGACACGCCCTGACAGGACGCCAAATCGCCCCTGTTCGGCGTTTATAGGCTGGATGTCGACCAGAACGATGTTGTGCCAGTTGCTGTCCAACCACTTGCGCAAGAACATGTATCCTACGCTGTCGGGATAGGCTCTCAAGCGTTTCTGATACTCGTCGAGGATAAGCCCACTGTCGTCCAGCGCGAGGGTGGGCACGCCTTGCTTGACCTGCTCAATAACGCTTACACACTGTCGCACACATTCGTCGCTGGCTTGTGAGGCGTGTTCAGAGGCGGTCATCAGCACATTTGTTTCTAAGACAACTGCACGGTACTGGGCGAGGTTCATTTCAGAGCCGCTTTGCGCCGTTCGAGGGTTTCCTGCAACGGGTCTCCGAAAAAGTCGGGCGGGTAGTTCAGGATGTTGCCGCTGTTGTCCACCTGCAGAGGTAGCAGATGCGACTCGCCCCCCTGAAGCTCGCAGAAGTAGAGGCGGGCGTCATTTGGGGTTATCTCTTTTTCTGCAATCCGTCGCTGGAGGCGTAGGAGGAAATGCTCGCTGTGGCTCTCGATAATCACCTGAATCGAGCGTGTCTTGACCGCGTCGATAATCGCATCAGCAAGCGCCATCTGCACCGCAGGATGCAGATGGATCTCGGGCTGCTCCAGAATAACAATCGAGCGTTCTGGGACATAGTAGCACAGCGTGATTACGGGAAGCACCTGCGAGACGCCGAAACCGATGTCCGTGAACGCCACCTCAGGGCAGTCGGGTGTACGCCGCAGCTGAACTTCATAGATGCGGCTCTTGGGCGCAATCTCGCGAAGCCGAAACTGGCTGACAAGCCCCATCCGTTGTAACTGTTCCGCCACTGCCTCTTGCACCGTTTGGCTGCCTCGGCGACCCTTACGACGCACAGTTTTACCCATCTGTTGGGAGGCAATCAGCGCGTCCGTGGTGAGTTCCCCCTTGAACCCGACATCGCGCGGCTTCGCGCCAGCCCAGCGGTATTGACGCTTAGGATGCTCACGAAGCGATCCGAGGTAGTAAACGCGCTCGAACAGGCGCGTGAACTCCAAGCCAAGCCGAGCAAGGAAATCAGCGTTCTGATAACGATTAATCGCCTGCTCTGGAAAGCCATAGCACTTGATAGGCGACGAAATGCGGGCAGGTTGTCCGCGTGTGCGTTTCAGTGCGTAGCCTTCACACACCACCTCATAAGCGTCTTCAGCGCGTTGAAGCCAGACTTCAACCTCGGCGAATGTATACGCCACATGCTCCACAACTGCTGTGTCGCTTGCGTAAGCGACCGAAGCACGATGGCTCAGTTGATTGCCTGTGGCGTTTAGCAGCTCGATGGCGTCCTCCAGCTGCCAGCTCAGCCGCCACTCTAACTTGCGTTCAGCGTCGTGGCGATAAATCGCGTCCAAGTAGCCGCCCAGTTCGACGGGACTGTGCTCATCCCCCCAAAAGAGCGGAATCGTCGGGTCGGGATGTTCCACCGTCTGCTTAAGCAAAAGGAGAAACTGCAAAAGCGCGGTTTTGCCCGAACTGTTCGCGCCGAAGAAGATAGTGATAGAGCCGAACTCTATGTCCGCCTCGCGCCACGACTTGAAGTTGCGCAGTTGCAGTCGCTGGATCACACAGATATTTTACCTTGCCCCTTCTCGGCAACTCAGGTACACTCCCTGCCACGATGGCGACGCACGACGCCCTGCGTGCCGACGGCAGCCCGCTGCCAGACACGCGCGCCGTGCCCATAACCGACTGGACGCTGGCGTGGGACGGCAACCGCATCCCCGTGCGCGTGCCCAGCGCGTGGGAAGACTACGGCATCCCGCGCGCGTTCGAAGGAGCCTGCGACTACCTGTGCGTGTTCACGGCGACGCCCGAAGCAGGGACGCGCGAGTGGCTGCACTTCGGCGGCGCGAGTTATGAGGCGCGGGGCTTCGTGAACGACGCGCCCGTCGGCGTGCATCGGGGCATCTGGGACAGCTTCTGCTGGGACATCACCGACGCGCTACAGGTGGGCGAAAACCGCCTGCGCGTGCAGGTCATCAAAAACGGCGGCGCGACCTACCCCGTGCCCCAAGTGCTAAGCGGCTTCCTGCCCTATGTGTCGTGCGCGTTTGGGGGGCTGTGGCAGGCGGTACATCGGTTCCAGACGGGCGCAGCATGGCTGTGCGATTTATGGGCGCGTGGCGAGGCAGACGGGCGCGTCGAAATCGCGGGCGCACTCGGCGGCGCGCTGCCCGCAACCGTCAGGCTGACCCTGCACGACCCCGACGACCGCCCCGTCGCCGAGGCGCACTTCGACGCCGACGCCCCGCAGTGGACGCAGGCGTTCCAACTCGCCGAGCCGCAGCCGTGGTCGCCCGCGCAGCCGCGCCTGTACCGCCTCGTCGCCGAAGTGTGGCACGACGGACGCCTCAGCCACCGCACGGAAACCGCGTTCGGGCTGCGCACCGTCGCCGTGCAGGGCGCGACGATTCTGCTGAACGGGCAGCCCATCTACCTGCGCGGTATCCTGCACTGGGGCTGGTACCTGCACACGCACGCGCCGAACCCCGACTTGCAGACCGCCGAGCGCGAACTGCGCGCCGCCCAGCAGTGCGGGTTCAACATGCTGAAGGCGTGCCTGTGGGTTCCCAGCCGCGAGTACCTGCGCCTGTGCGACCGACTGGGGCTGCTGGTGTGGCTGGAGTTGCCCCTGTGGCTGCCACAGATGGACGCGGCGCAGATTGCCCAAGCGACGCGCGAGTATGCCGCGATTGTGCGCCAAGTGCGCAACCACCCGTCGATTGTGCTGTGGACGCTGGGCTGCGAGTTGTCGGCGCGGTTCCCCAGCGATGCGCTTGGGGAACTCTACGCGCTGGTCAAGCAGCTGACGGGCAGCCCGCTGGTGCGCGACAACAGCGGCGGGGGCGAATGCTACGGCGGCGCGCTGCAGGAGTACGCCGACTTCGCCGACTACCACCTGTACGGCGACGCGCACTTCGCGGGGACGACCTTCCGCGCGTTTCTGGAGACGCCCCGCGCGCCCGCGCCGTGGCTGCAAGGCGAGTTCGCCGACCACGACACACTGCGCGACTTCCCCACCCTGCGCCGAAGCGTGCCCGCCGAGCAACTCTGGTGGCTGTCGCAAGACCCCGCCATCAACCCGCAGGGCGTGCGCTGGTTCTACGAGACGCCGTTTGTGGAGACGCGACTGGCGCAGGCGGGGCTGACGGACGCAATCCCCGACCTTGTGCAGACCTCGCGGCGGGAGATGACCGCCTACCACAAACTCGTGCTGGAGACCATGCGCCGCCTGCACGGCACATCGGGCTATGTGGTCACGGGACTGAAGGACACGCCGATCAGCACGGCGGGCATCCTCGACGAGCGTGGGGAACTGAAAATCGCGCCCGACGAGTACGCCGCGTTCAACGCCGACACGGTGCTGCTGGTGGACTGGCATCGGCGGCGGGACTGGATTGCAGGGGGCGACCGCGCGGCGAACCCCGACCCGTACAACCACTGCGCGGGGCGTGTGGTCTACCCGCGCCTGTCGGCAGCGCACGCGGGCGCGCCGTTGGAGGGCGCAACGCTACGCTGGCGGCTGGAGACCGAACACGGCGCGTGGCAGGCAGGCGAGGCGCGAATCGGGCGCATCACGGCGGGCGTCGCGTTCCTCGCGCAGGCGGAACTGACCCTGCCCGACGCGCCAACGCCGACGAGCGTGCGCTTCGTCGCGGAACTGGTCGCCCCGTCGGGCGCGGTCATCAGCGCGAACACATGGCTGTGGGGCGTCTACCCCGCGCCTGTGTGGGACGCGCTGGGGCAGGTCGCCATATATGACCCGACGGACGCGCTGTGGGGGCTGCCCGCGCTCGAAAACTTTGTGCGCCTGACCGCCAACGACGCGCCCCCACCCGAAAGTATCCTGCTGACCACGCACTTAGAGCCGTCGCACGCGGCGTTTGTGGCGCAGGGTGGGCGCGCGCTGTGGCTGCTGACCGCGCCGACGCCCGACTGCATACGCCTGCCCTTCTGGCGCGAGGCGGCGCATCGGTTCCTGCCCCACCCGCTGTGGGAACACATCCCGCGCCCAGTGCATCTGGACGCGCGGCTACTGGCGTTCAGCGCCGACTTCGCGCTGCAGGGCAAGGCGTGGCAGGGCGCGCCGTTGCAACCGATTTGGCAGCGCGTCGACACGCGCACAGGCGACACGCACGCCTACCTCGCGGAGGCGACGCACGGCGCGGGCAGGCTGCTGCTCTGCACGCTGCACTTTGCGGGGCATCACGGCGAGACGCCGATTACCCTACGCTACCACCCTGCAGGGCAGTATTGGCTGTGGGCGATGCTACGCTATCTGGCGAGCAGGTAGCGGATGAAGGCGTCGGTGTAGTCGGGTGCGCGGGGGTCGTCGGTGAGCGTGTAGCCGTTGGATTGTGCCCACTCCTCGGCGAGTTGGCGCAGAATCGCTTGGCGCGTCTGTTGGGCAGCGGCGAGTCGGGCGCGGGGCGCATCGTGGGGGTCGCGCGCGGGCTGGCGGACGCGCGCGGGCGGGAAGGACGCCTTGCGTGGGGGCGCAGGCGACGGCGTCTGCGGCGGCGGTAGGTACAGCTCGGCGGGGTCGGGCTGCGCGGCGAGTTGCGCTTGAATCTCCTGCTCCGCGTTGCGCACAAACTCGCGCCTGCGGGCGTTGACGCGCACGGCGATTTCCTGCTCGATGCGCCGAAGCCGCGCTTGGTACGCCGCCTCAATCGCCTGCTCGCGTTGTTGCCATGCGCGGTCGTGCTGGTCTAACCGTGCCTGCGCCTCGCGTCGCGCGTCGCTGTCGGGCGCGGTGAAGATGAGGGCGACCAGCAGCGGGAAGCGCGCCTGCCCGTGCTGTTGGAACGCTTCGTGCCATGCGGCGTCGCGTTCGGCGCGTATGGCGTCCAGGTCGTACTCGGCGCGCAGTTCGGCAGCCCAGCGCGCCTCCAGTTCGGGTAAGCCCTGCAGGCGCGCCTGCAGCAGTCGCTCGCGCACGGCGGCGCGCTGCTGCGCGATGCTTGCGAGCGCGAGGGCGCGTCGCTGGCGCTGCGATTCGGCAGGCGCGGGCGGCTCAAGCCCCTGCAGCGTCGCCCCGTCGGTCGGCACAGCGACCGCCTGCGCGGGCAACGGCGCCGACGGCGGCAGCGCGGGCGCAAGCGCAACCGCCTGCGCCGCACGCGCCAAATCCACCCGCACGCGCGGCGACTGCCGACCCTGACAGGCGGCAAGCATCAGGGCAAGGCAGAGCATGGGGGCAAGCACAGCGCAAACTGCGGGAGAACTGCGATGAACCCCCTCCTTAAGGTTCCCCCTGCCCGCAGGGGGAACCGAACGGGCGTGTAGCGCGGTTCCCCTCGCGCAGCGGGGGGAACCTAAAGGAGGGGGGCAACTGCACACTGTGCCTGTGCCCTCTTGGTTCCCCTCACGCAGCGGAGGGAACCTTACGGAGGGGCGTAGATCCTCTCGTGCTTGTGCGCCTCTCGCCATCGTCCCACCCGCGAGTATACCCCCTGCGTCTCCCCAAAACGCCCTGAACCCCTTGCATTCCACCCCCCGAATTGTGCTACAATATAGGCGGGGAGAAATCGGACTCTGTCGCCGATAATTTCGGTTGACGACGACTCCCTGTGAATTACTGGAGACGGTATGGAAACATTCTATCGATACGATGTTGTCCAAATCGATAACGGCATGTATGCCGCGCTGGAGGGTCGAGAATGATGTGGCAACGCTTTACGGAGCGTGCGCGGAAGGTGATTTTCTACGCGCAGGAAGAGGCGCAGCGGCTGGGTGAGTCGCAGGTCAGCACCGAGCATCTGCTGCTGGGACTGGTGCGCGAGTCGGACAGCGTCGCGGCGCGCATTCTGGATCGGATGGGGGTGAGCCTGCAGCGCATCCGCAACGAGATTGAACGCTACGCCACACGCAGCGACGCGCGGTTCGGCGCAGAGATGCAGCTCACCTCGCGTGCGAAGCGCGTGATCGACCTTGCTTACGACGAGGCGCGGCAACTGAACAACAACTACATCGGCACAGAACACCTCTTGCTGGGACTGATTCGGGAGGGCGAGGGTCTGGCGGCGCGCGTGCTGCACAAACTCGGCGTCGACTTGGAACGCGCCCGCCGTGAGGTCATGAACCTGCAAGAGCATGAGGGGCAACCTGCGCCCGCCTCGCGCCCGCAACGCTCGCGCACCCCAACCCTCGACGAGTTCGGACGCGACCTGACCGAGATGGCGCGACAGGGCAAGCTCGACCCCGTCATCGGACGCCACAACGAGGTCGAGCGCGTGATGCAAATCCTCGCGCGACGCACCAAGAACAACCCCGTGCTGGTCGGACCGCCCGGCGTGGGCAAGACCGCCATCGTCGAAGGCTTGGCGCAGCGCATCGTGCAAGGCGATGTGCCCGAACAGCTGCGCAACAAGCGCATCGTCTCGCTCGATCTGGCGGGGCTGGTCGCAGGCACGAAGTATCGCGGCGAGTTCGAAGAGCGCATGAAGCGCGTGCTGGACGAAGTGCGCAAGGCGCAAGGCGATGTCGTGCTGTTTATTGACGAGCTGCACACGCTCATCGGCGCGGGCGCAGCCGAAGGCGCGATCGACGCCTCCAACATCATGAAGCCCGCCCTCGCGCGCGGCGAACTGCAGTGCGTCGGCGCGACTACCCAAGACGAGTACCGCAAATACATCGAGCGCGACGCCGCCTTAGAACGACGCTTCCAGCCCGTACAGGTGCGCGAGCCGTCGGTCGAGGAAGCCATCCAGATTCTCAAGGGGCTGCGCGACCGCTACGAGACGCACCACCGCGTCATCATCACCGACAGCGCGGTCGAAGCGGCGGTCAAACTCTCCAGCCGCTACATCACCGACCGATTCCTGCCCGACAAGGCGATTGACCTCATCGACGAGGCGTCCTCGCGCGTGAAGCTGCAGCAGACGCTGCCGCCTCTGGAACTGCGCAAAGCCAAAGGCGAGCTGGAGATGATCCAGAAAGAAATCGCCAGCGCACGCCAACAGAACGACTTCGACCGCGTGGAGGAACTGGAAGACCGCAAGGTCGCCCTGCAGGAGCGCATCGAGGCGATGGAAGATGAGTGGGCAGCCGCGCGCCAAGAGATGACCACGCTGGTCACTGAACACGATGTCGCCCACATCGTGCAGAGCTGGACCGGCATCCCCGTCGCCCGACTGGTGGAGAGCGAGACGCAGAAGCTGCTGCACATCGAGGACGAACTGCACCGCCGTGTGATTGGGCAGCACGACGCCGTCTCCGCTGTCGCACGCGCCCTGCGCCGCGCCCGCTCCGGTCTCAAAGACCCCAAGCGACCGATGGGCACTTTCATCTTCCTCGGTCCCACAGGCGTCGGCAAGACCGAACTGGCGCGCGCCCTGGCGGGCTACCTGTTCGACAACGAGAACAACCTCATCCGTATCGACATGAGCGAATACATGGAGCGGTTCAATGTCTCCCGCCTGATTGGCGCACCGCCCGGCTATGTCGGCTACGAAGAGGGCGGCGTGCTGACCGAAGCGGTGCGACGCCAGCCCTACAGCGTGGTGCTGCTCGACGAAATCGAGAAAGCGCACCCCGATGTGTTCAACCTGCTGCTGCAGGTGATGGAGGACGGGCGACTCACCGACTCGCAAGGACATGTGGTGGACTTCCGCAACACCATCATCATCATGACCAGCAATGTGGGGGTGCGCTCCGTCGTGGAAGAGGCGGGCATTGGGCTGCGCCGCGATAAGCAGACCGACCCCGAAGACCCGCGCGCCTACGAAGCGATGCGCAACCGCATCCTGGAAGAGATGAAGAAGCTCTTCCGCCCAGAGTTCCTCAACCGCGTGGACGAGGTGATTGTGTTCCACCCGCTCACACGCAACGAGATCCTGCAGATTGTGGACATCATGATCGGGCGCGTGCAGGAGCAGCTCGCGGCGCACAACATGCGCCTGGTGCTGGAGCCTGCCGTCAAGGAGCTGCTCGCGCAAAAGGGCTACGACCCGAACTACGGCGCGCGCCCGCTGCGCCGCGTGGTGCAGCAGATGATCGAAGACCCGCTCTCGGAGCAACTGCTACTGGGACGCTTCGAGGAAGGCGATACCATCCTCGCGCGCCTGAACGAGAACAACGAAATCGTGTTCGTCAAGGGCGAGAACCTGCCCCCCGCAGGCGAGAGCGACCTGACCACCGCAGCGATGCAGTAAGCGTGCAACACGCGCTTCAGGCGGTAAAAATGGGCTGAGGATTTTGTCCTCAGCCCTATTCTCTGTTACGCCCGGAAAGGAAGTCGGATATTACTTCTTGCGGCGGCGCAGGGCAAGCGCGCCCAGACCCGTCGCAAGCGCAATCAGGCTCGCAGGCTCAGGCACCCAGTCCTGCTCCACCAACAGCAGTCCTGCCGTGTCCACGCCTGGCGCGTTCGCACCCGCGATGTCGAGAAAGAAGGCCTCAAACACGGTGAAGTTGCTGGACGGTCTGCTGAGCGGAATGAAGATATTCAAGCTGAACGCGCCATTGATACCGCCCGGATACGCGTCGCCGAGAAAGACGCCCGTACCATCGTAGAGAATCTCACTCGTGTTGCGGTCTACGACCTTCTTGAACCAGACGATGCGCCCTGTGCCCTGCACAAAGCCGCTCACAACGAAGTTGAAGCCCGTCAGTAGACCCTTCGAGTTCGAGAGGTCGTTAATCGCATAGACGCCCGTGAAAGTGCCGTTCGTAAAGCTCGTGCCATCGCCGACCAGAATCGGGGCCGGCACCGCAGCAGTCGTGTTGAAAGTCACCTGAGGCAGCGGGTTCGCGATGACAGTCGCCGGTACCACTGAGACAACGGAACCTGGGTTCAGCACGCCGTCGCTGGTCAGTACCGTCACACTCCAGCCGGACGCGTATGCTCCTGCGACGGCTACCGCCGCCGCGAGACTCACAATCAGTTTGTTCCATCGTGTCATAGACATCCTCCTTTCTGAGGTTGGACTACTGCGCTGGGGCGAACCAACGCAGCGTGAACATATTATAGCACATCTTACAGGGGTTTGTCAAGGGGATCCAAGACGATTCCCAAAAATTCGCCCTCAAATTCGCCCGAACGGGTACAATCTTGCCTGCGTATGAAGGCAACTTGGCAGCGGACACACGAGTGCGGCGTCCTGCGCCCTGAACATATCGGGCAGACAGTGCGCCTGAACGGTTGGGTGCATCGCATCCGCGACTTGGGCGGACTGGTGTTTGTGGACTTGCGCGACCGCACGGGACTGGTGCAGGTGGTGTTCGACCCTACGATTGACCCCGCGCTGGTAGCGCAAGCAAGCGACCTGCGCGTGGAATATTGCGTCGCGGTTGAAGGCGAAGTTCGCCGCCGACGCGCGGGCGCGGAAAACCCCAAACTCGCTACAGGCGAGATTGAGGTGTTTGCACATCACCTGCATGTGTTCAACCCCTCCAAAACGCCGCCGTTCCAACTTAACGAGGAGAACCTTGAGGTGGACGAGAGCGTGCGCCTGCGCTATCGGTACTTAGATCTGCGCCGACCCGCGATGTACCAGCGCCTCGAACTGCGCCACCGCATCGTGAAATACATGCGCGATTTCCTATCGGCGCGTGGCTTTTTAGAGATTGAAACGCCCATCCTCATCAAAAGCACGCCCGAAGGCGCACGCGACTACCTCGTGCCCAGCCGCCTCTATCCAGGCAAGTTCTACGCGCTGCCGCAGTCGCCACAACAACTCAAGCAATTGCTGATGGTCGCTGGCGTGGAGCGCTACTTCCAAATCGCCCGCTGCTTCCGCGACGAAGACCCACGCGCCGACCGCCAACCCGAATTCACCCAGTTAGACCTTGAGATGTCGTTCGTTACCCAAGACGACATCCTCAACCTCATCGAGGAACTCTACATCGGGATGATCGAGACCTGCACGGACAAGCGCGTGCTGAAGCCCTTCCCGCGCTTGACCTACGCCGAAGCCATCGCCCGCTACGGCACAGACAAGCCCGACCTGCGCTTCGGACTGGAACTGCACGACCTGACCGACCTGCTGCGCCAGACGGAGTTTCAGGCGTTCCGAAGCGTGATCGAAGCGGGCGGGATTGTGAAAGCCATCTGCTTGCCAGGCTGCGCCGACTACTCGCGCAAGCAGACCGACGAGCTGACCGAGTTCGTCAAGCGGTTCGGCGCGAAGGGGCTGGCAACAATCGCCTTCACCGCCGATGGGGTGCGTTCGCCGATTGCGAAGTTCCTCGCGGAAGGCGAGCTGCAGGCGATTCGCGAGCGTACAGGCGCGCAGGTGGGCGACCTGCTCGCGATTGTCGCCGACACGCCAAAGGTCGCCAACGAGTGCCTCAGCCGCCTGCGCCACCGCATGGGGCAGGAACTCGGACTGGCAGACCCGAACCTGATGGCGTTCGCGTGGGTGGTGGATTTCCCCCTGCTGGAATGGGACGAAAAGGAGGGTCGCTGGAACCCGTCGCACCACCCGTTCACCTCGCCCCGCGAGGAAGACATCCCCCTGCTGGACACCGACCCAGGCAGGGTACGCGCCAACTGCTACGACCTCGTGTGCAACGGCAACGAACTCGCCAGCGGTAGCATCCGTATCCATCGGCGCGACCTGCAAGACAAAATTTTCCACCTGCTGGGCTACTCCAACGCCGAGATTCAGGAGCGGTTCGGACACCTGCTGGAGGCGTTCGAATACGGCGCGCCTCCACACGGCGGGATTGCGCCTGGGATTGACCGCCTCGTGATGCTGCTGGCGGGCGACGAGACGATACGGAATGTGATTGCCTTCCCCAAAAACACGGCGATGGTGGACTTGATGTTCGGCGCGCCCTCGCCCGTGAGCGAGGAGCAGCTGCGCGAGTTGCACTTGCGGATTGTGTCCGATGATGAGGCTTGAGGGGCGCGCGCCCGCGAAACTGAACCTGACGCTGGAGGTGCTGGGGCGTCGCGCCGACGGCTACCACGAGGTCGCCAGCGTGATGCACACCCTCAGCCTGTGCGACACGCTAACACTGGAGCTGCCCTCGCCCGAATCGTTTGACCCCGCGCGCGGCGCGATTCACATCATAGAGCCGTCCGACAGCCCGCCCCTGCGCGAGGCGATACCGACCGATTCGCGCAATCTGGTGTGGCAGGCGATGGAACGGTTTTGCGAGATGTTGAATATGCCCCCCTCCGTGAGGTTCCCCCCGCTTCGCGAGGGGAACCAACCCCCCTCGGTTCCCCCTGCCAGCAGGGGGAACCTTAAGGAGGGGGTTCAAGCATCTTGGCGCGCCGTCCTAACAAAGCGTATTCCCCCGCAGGCAGGATTGGGCGGGGGCAGCAGCGACGCCGCGTGCGCCCTGCGCCTGCTTAACCAGTGGGCGGCGCGGTACGAGCGCGCCCTCCCCGAAGACGCGTTTTATGCGCTTGCCTGCGAGCTGGGCGCGGATGTCGCCTTCTTTCTGAACGGTGGGTGCGCCTTAGCAACGGGCAGAGGCGAGCAGCTGCAATCCCTGCCGACGCTGCCCCCCTTCTGGTGGGTACTGGCGAAGCCCTACGGGGTCGGCGTGCCCACAGGCTGGGCGTATGCGCAACTGAATCGCGGGGCGTACAACCCCGCCGTACGAGCCGACCACACTGAACGCCTCGCGCGCCTGCTGCCGACCATTCGCACGCCCCGCGACCTCGCCCCGCTACTGCACAACGACTTCGACGCGCCCATCCTGCAAGCCATCCCCGCGCTGGCGGAGCTGCGCACGCTTCTGGAACAGGGCGGCGCACTGCGCGTGATTCTGTGTGGCAGTGGCGCGGCACAAGCCGCCCTGTGCGAATCAGAAGCGCACGCCAAAGCCCTTGCACAAATGCTACTCCAGCAGAATTACTGGGCGGTCTGGGCGCGGATGTACTGGGTCAACACATCGTTGACAGCTGGAACGCCCTCGCGCGACCAGTCTAACACGATATTGTCCAACAACACCACAGGCATCAAACCTACATATTCCGAACCCGAAAAACCCAACGCCACACAACACCCACACGGCGTCCGACCCGCCATCCCATAACCCGAATGCACACGCTCGTAGTTGTAATACCAACCGCGTGGGCAAAGTTTATGAAAACGAGCGCAACTGAAAACCCCCTCCTTAAGGTTCCCCCTGCAGGCAGGGGGAACCGCGTGGACGCGCGGCTCGGTTCCCCTCGCGAAGCGGGGGGAACCTACGGAGGGGGGCAATTGTAAACTCCGCCCGCGCGATTGGTATTAGCCTACCTATGAGGGATTGAAACTATATATGCGTGCGCGAGAGAGCCACCCTACGCCCCCAGTTTTTAGCCTACCTATGAGGGATTGAAACCTGCGTACGATGGTTGTCAACGCGGTCGCGCGGGCTTGTTTTTAGCCTACCTGTGAGGGATTGAAACACAGGCGAGGCAGGACAAGGCGCATCGGGATTGTCTATGGCTTCTTAACTGCCGTTCAGGAGATGGGGACGAAATCCCCCTGCAGGATTCGCGGCAGCATTCTCGAACCTCCTTGAGACCGAGGTAGGAGAGACATGCGACCAACAGCGGTAACGGTAATCGGTATCATCGGCATCGTGCTTGGGATTCTGGGGCTGTGCTGCAACATAGTTGGGATAGTTGGAGCAGGTTCGCTGCCGATGCTGGCGGAGATGGCGCAGCAATCGGGCGAGCAGTCCGCCCGAGTTGCAGCAGATGCTGAATAATCCTGCCCTGATGCGCTATACGATGGTTAGCGCGGTGGTGGGGCTTGTGCTATCGGTGTGGATGATCGTCGCTTCCATTCTGCTGCTGGGCATGAAGCCAATCGGCTACACGCTGATGCTGTCGAACGCGGTCGTGCTGCTGCTCTGGGCAATCGTGGGCACGATTGCCGGGATAGCGATTGTCGGCGCAGATGCGACCTCGTTTATCGGCGTTCCAATTCAGATAGCGTTTCCCGTCGCCGTCCTCGTTGTGCTGACGCGCCCGAATATCAAGGAGGCGTTCCAGAGCAGTGGGTTTTAGGCTACGCCGCTGTGAAGCGGATGCGCTCGCGGGTCAGTTCCAGATTATGCTGCGCCTGCGCGTGCTTAGGGTCTAACTGCAGCGCTTGTTGGTAAGCGATGGTGGCGGCGTCGTAGACGCCCATACGGAAGTAGCAGTTGCCGAGCGTGAACCACGCTTGCGCGTTGTAGGGGTCGCGTTCGATGCCCGCGCTGTAGGCGTCAGCCGCCTCGCTGTACGCGCCGAGTTGGTACAGCGCGTCGCCCGCGTTCAGGAAGGCGTTCGGGTCGTGCGGGTTCAGTTCAATCGCGGCGGCGAAGTGCGCCAGCGCGTTCTCGTAGTCCCGCAGTTGCCACAGGGCGCGTCCCCAGTTGATGTGCATCTCGGCGGTGGGCGCGTTGCCCTGCGCCGTGTAGAACTCGTAGGCGTCGATGAGGCTGTGCGCGTCGCCCGTTTCTTGCGCGGCGTGCGCCCAGCGTTCCCACCACTCCTGCTGGTCGGGCAGCGCGTAGGCGACGGCGCGCACATACGGCAACGCACGACGGTAGTCCTCTGCCTCCCACCAAGTCTTCGCCAAGAGTTGCTGTGCGAGGGTTTCGTAGCCTTCGTGCGTCGCCAGTTGCTGGAAGACGGTTTCGGCGTGCTCGCGTGCGCCCACTAAGAGCAGCGTCTGCCCGTAGTCCAACAGCACGATGGGGTCGTTCGGTCGCTCCTGCATCAAGCGTTCGTAGAGCGTGCAGGCTTCGTCGAGGCGTCCGAGTTCGCGCAGGGCGCGGGCGTAGGCGAAGCGCCACTTGTAGGTCACCACGCCGACATCGCCAACATAGCCGCTGCCCAGAAGCACCGTCTCGCCGTCGGGCGCAAGCACCCCAATGCGAATTGCGCTTTCGCGTCCCGCTGCCAACGCCTCCAGCGACTTCTGGGCGCAGCCCATCCGTGCGTAGACTGCCGCCAGCGTATAATGCACCATCGGGTGGTCAATCCCGCGTGCGAGGGCGTCCGCGCCGACCTGCAACGCCTGCTCGTATCGCTCCAGATTCGTCAACGCTTCGACCCAGTCCGCCCAGATTTGCCCTGCGAAGTCCTCGTCCCCGCGCAGGTAGGGGCAGGTCTGCTCCGCCCAGTATGCCGCCTGCTCGTAGTCGCCTATCGTGAAGTAGGTGTTCGCGAGGTTGAACCTCTGGAACAGGTCGTCGGGGTCTTTGTCCAACTCGCGCAGGATAATCTCGATGTTGCGCTGCGCTTTGTCGCGGCTGCGCATGACTTCCTTGCTGTAGCCCAAGTGGCGGATTTGCGCCGCGATGGTGGCGATGCGCCCCTTCTGCGACACGAGACTGGGGAGAATCTGCTCGTGAATCGCGCCTTCCCAGCGGGCGTAGGGCACGCGGCGGAACAGGCGCACCAACCGATGTATGAAGTAGTTGCCCGCGCCAATCTCGTTCAGAATCTCCAAGTAGTAGCCGACGAACTGCGGATGGCGCACGGCGTTCAGAATCGCCTGCTTTGATTCAGGGGTCAGCCGCTCGTCGGCGTCCAGCACAAGGATCCAGTCCCCTGTGGCGTGCTGCAGGGCGATGTTGCGCGCGGCGGCAAAGTCGTTCTGCCACTCGGCGTGAATCACCTTCGCGCCGTACTTTTCGGCAATCCGCGGAGTCGCATCCGTCGAGCCTGTATCCACCAGCACAATCTCGTCCACCACGCCCTGCACGCTTTTGAGACACTCTTCGAGGTACTCCGCCTCGTTGCGGGCAATCATGCTCAGCGTGATTCGTGTGCCGACGGGTTCGTCGGGGATGGGGAACTGGTAGCGCTCCAGCCAGTGTTCGAGCGTCTGGATGCCCTTGAGGAGCGTGGCGCGTTCCTGCTGGCGTTTCTGCTTGTTCGGCGAGGCGAGGCGCGGGTCGCTCGCGTGGCAAATCAGCACATTGCGCAGGGGCAGCACGGTCTCGCGCAGCCAGTCGGGATGCCGAAAGCCCCCCTCCAGCAGTTGCACCACCAGCGGGTACGCTTCCGATTCGCGGGTGAGGTAGACCCACAGCCAAGTCTGTCGTGCGGCGAGGATGGGGCTATTGGGGCATGCGGCGCGTCCCCGCTCGGTGAGTTGCTGTGCCTCATCCCAGCGCGTTTGCTGCAGCAGCGCGACGGCGGCGCCTTCGTAGGCGTTCGCGTCATCGGGGTGCTGTTCCAGATGGCGCATGAACGCCTCATAAGCCGCGTCGGGACGCTCAGCGTGGAGGTGTTCGAACGCCTCGTTCAGGCGGGCGTCCCACTGCTCCGCAAATAGCGGCACTTCCTGGCGCACGAGGATGGTCGACATGGGTTTCCCCCCTTTCTCTGGGCTGGGCGTCAGCGCGTGGCTGTGGCGCGTTTGCCGCGTTTAGTCGCGTGCGTGCCGTTGTTGCCTGCGCTGGGTGTCTCGGACGCGGACGACTGCGCCTCGAACCGTTGGGCTAACTTGCGCTTCGCGCCCGCAATCGTGTAGAGTTCCTCTTTGAGCAGGCGCTTGATCTCTTTGAGCACCTCGATGTCTTCGGGGCGGTAGCGGCGCTGACCCCCTGCCGTGCGCACAGGGTGCAGAAACTCCGCAAACTCGCGCTCCCAGTAGCGGATGGTGTGTGTCTCCACCCCTACCAGCACGCTCGCCGTGCTAATCGACACGGGTCGCTGTTCAACAGGCGGTTTCGGTTTTCGCTTACGCATCATCGACCTCCAGAAAAAGAGATTTCGAGCCTCTTCGGGACACTCCGAATCGCATTCCCGCAACGGCTCGTGAGGGATTATCGGAACGCCGTTTCGAAATCTTGAGCAGATGCCCTACAAACGATCGCGCAACGCTAATCCCACCAGATTTCGAGCAGCACAAGCGCGGGGACATCCAAGTCGTCGCTCAGCTCCTCCAGAGTGCGCCCCAGAGCCTTCTCCAGTTCAGGCTTTATTGCGGGGTCGGTATGATAGACTTCATCATAGGCAATCAGTAGCACCTCATCCGAGTCTTGGAACACTGCGTAAATCTCTTCGTACTCCCATGCCTGCGCCAGCTCGGTGAGCTGTTCCCAACGATCTTGCGTGGTCAGCAGGTAGAGCGTGTCGGCATATGGTACACCTTCCGTTGCGAGGCTTGCGAGGGCACTCAAGGGCGTCGTGTGGTCGCCCCACCAGCAGGCAAGCCAGAGGTCGGCGTGTTCCAACAGGTCGTCGGCGACCACATCGCCGTCGAATTCGTTGAAACTGCCGTGGCGCATCAGCTCCAGAACCAGTCGCTGGGCTTCGCTAATCTCGCGCACGGTAGTCGCCTCAACAACCGAAGTATACCCTGACGCTCCACAACAGAGCGCGGCGTCGCTACGCAGCAGGCATGCTTCGGTATAATTCCCCGCCAGGAGCATAGCGATGACAACGATAGACCAAATTCGGGCGCGAATGATTCTCGACTCGCGGGGCAACCCGACGGTCGAGGTGGATGTCTACTTAGAGGATGGTTCGTTTGGGCGCGCAGCGGTTCCGTCAGGCGCGTCCACAGGGGCGCACGAAGCGTTGGAGTTGCGCGACGACGACCCCGAATACTATCTGGGCAAAGGCGTGGAGCGGGCGATTGAGAACATTCACGAGCGGATTGCGCCCGCACTCGAAGGGATGGATGCTTTGGAGCAGCGCGCCATCGACGAGACGATGATCGCGCTGGACGGCACGAACAACAAGTCCGAACTGGGGGCGAACGCGATTTTGGGCGTGTCGATGGCGGTAGCGGTCGCGGCGGCGGAGTCGTGCGGGCTGCCGCTCTATCGGTATCTCGGCGGGGTGAACGCGCACGCGCTGCCCGTGCCGCTGATGAATGTCCTCAACGGCGGCAAGCACGCCGAAGGCGGGGCGGACTTCCAGGAGTTTATGATTGTGCCGCTGGGCGCAAGCACTTTTTCGGAAGCCCTGCGCTGGGGTGTGGAGGTGTACCACCACCTCAAGCGGGTCGTCCACGAGGAGGGCTACGGCACAGCCGTCGGCGACGAGGGCGGCTTCGCCCCGCAGGTGACCAGCGTGCGGGGCGCGCTGGACCTGCTGATGCGCGCGATTGAACGCGCAGGCTACCGCCCCGGCGAGCAAATCGCGCTCGCGCTCGATGCCGCCGCGACCGAACTCTACAGGGGCGGCTACTACATCCTCCGCGCCGAAGAGCGCACGCTCGACCGCGAGCAGATGGTGCGCCTCTACGAAGACCTCGTGCGCGACTATCCGATTGTCTCCATCGAGGACGGGCTGGCAGAAGACGACTGGGACGGCTGGCAGATGCTCACACAAGCCATCGGGACGCGCGTGCAACTCGTCGGCGACGACCTGTTCGTGACCAACCCCGACCGCCTAACGCGAGGCATCCAAAACGGCTGCGGCAACAGCATCCTCATCAAACTTAACCAGATTGGCACGCTGACCGAGACGCTGGATACGATTCTGCTGGCGCACCGCAACGGGTTCAGCACGATTATCTCGCACCGTTCGGGCGAGACCGAAGACACCTTCATCGCCGACTTGGCAGTGGCGACCAGCGCGGGGCAAATCAAGACGGGCGCGCCCGCACGGGGCGAACGCACCGCCAAATACAACCGCCTGCTGCGCATCGAAGAGGAGCTCGACGAAAGCGCAGTCTATGTCGGGCAGATGGCGTTCGGACTGTACGGAGCGTAGCCTATGCGACGCACGAAGATTATTGCCACGCTCGGACCCGCCATCGACACCGCCGAAAAACTGTGCGAGCTGGTCGAGGCGGGCGCAAACCTCTTTCGAATCAACACCGCGCACGGCGACTGGGACACCCGTCGCCAGTGGATTCGCTGGATCCGAGACGCCGAGCAGACCTACAAAATCCCGCTCGGCGTTTTGTTAGACCTCGCGGGACCCAAGATTCGCATCGGGAGCCTGCACGCGCCGCTGACACTGCACGAGGGAGAGCAAGTGGTGTTCACACTGGGCGAGCAGGCGTGTGATTCGGCGATTCCGCTGCCTGTGGCGGAGGTGTTCCGCGCGGCGCGGGTGGGCGACCGCCTGCTGCTCGACGACGGCGCGATCGAACTGCAGATTACCCATGTGGAGTCGGGGCGGCTGGAGGCGACCGTGCTGGAGGGCGGCGAACTGCGCTCGCAGAAGGGCGTGACGCTCCCGCACCGCACGCTCGCGCTGCCCTCGATGACGCCCAAGGATCGCGAAGACCTGTTGGAGGGCATCCGCGCGGGGGTGGACTGGATTGCGCTCTCGTTCGTGCGCTCCGTGACCGATGTGATGAACCTGCAGGCGCTCATCCGTGAGCATGGGGCGAACCTGCCCGTGATCGCCAAAATCGAGCAGCCCGCCGCGCTGGACGACCTCGAAAGCATCGTCGAGGTCGCGGACGGAATCATGGTCGCGCGGGGCGACTTGGGCGTGCAGGTAGACCTCGCCGAAGTGCCCATCCTGCAAAAGCAGATTATCCACCTGTGCAACCAGCACGCCAAGCCCGTGATCACCGCCACGCAGATGCTGGAGAGTATGATTCGCGAGGGGCGACCCACCCGCGCCGAGGCGACCGATGTGGCAAACGCGGTGCTGGACGGCACGGACGCGCTGATGCTTTCAGGCGAGACGGCGGTCGGCGCGTATCCGACACAAGCGGTGCGCTGGATGGCGCGTATCGCGGAGGTTGCCGAAGAGCATCTGGAGTTCCTGCAGTTGGGCGAGCTGGACGCGCACACGGCGGGCAACGCGACGGTCGCCGTCGCACGCGCCGCATGTACCGTCGCGCAGATGGTCGGCGCGAAGGCGATTCTCACGCCCACCAGTTCGGGCGGCACACCGCGCTGGGTCTCGCACTTCCGACCGTATCAGCCGATTCTCGCGCTGACCGACCACGAGGCGCTGTGGCGACGGCTAACGCTGCTGTGGGGTGTCGCGCCGCTGTTGATCCCGCGCGTGAACACGACCGACGAGATGACCACGCAGGCGATGATCGCCGCGCGCCAGACGCGCTTGGTCAAAGGGGGCGATCGGGTGGTGCTGACTGCGGGCGTGCCCGTGAATGTGCCGGGCAACACCAACATGATTCAGGTGCTGACAGTGGAGCGGTAGCTCAGCCGACCAGCCGCTGGCGCTCGCGCCAGTGCGACGAGAGGATGTTGTGCCGCTGGCGGTACTTGGCGACGGTGCGCCGCGCGACCTCGATGCCCATCTCCGCCAGTTTCTGGGCGATTTCGGCGTCGGTGAGTCGCCTGCCCGCGCCCTCGTGTTCGTTCAGAATCTGCTGGATGAGCAGCGCGGTGCGGTACGAGGCGTCAAAAAAGATGTCCAGCGGCACGACCATCCCGCTGGGCAGTTGGAGCCGCTTGTTGCGCACAGCGCGTCCGACGGTGGAGCGGTGGAAGCCCGTCGCTTCGGCGACCTCCACGCGCGTCATCGGCTGCAGAAACCGCGCGTCGCTGGTCATCAGGAACCCGTACTGCCGCTGCGCAATCACCTCCATGATGCGCTTGAGCGTCTGGTAGCGTTGTTGCAGCGCTTGCAGGAAGATTCGGGCGCGGTTCAAGTAGTGCTGGATATGCTCGCGTTCGTCCGCGCTGCAGCGCAGCTCGCCACGGCTGAGGCGAACCGCTTGCTCCAAATACGCGGGGCTGAGCCGCAGCGCGTCGTGGCGCGGACCACCGATTTCGATGCGCAGCCCGCTTTGCAAGGCGCGCACGATGATGTCAGGCTCCTGCGGCGCGAGCTGCTCGTGAGGCGGTTCGGGCGTCTCCAGCTCCCACGCGGGGTAGGGGCGCAACTCGCTGCGGATGAACTGCTTGACCGCTTCAATCGCTTCGGCGTTGAGTTTCAGCTTGCGCCCTAGTACGCCCCACCGCCCGCTGCTGAACTCGTCCCAGCCCTTGTGCAGCACGCGCCGAGTCCACTCCAACACCTCGTCATCGGGCGTGGTTGGAATCGCGCGCAGCTGGAGCAACAGGCACTCGCGCAGGTCGCGTGCGCCCACCCCAGGCGGGTCGCACCCCTGCAACTGCTCCAGCACATACTCCACATCCTCCAGCGGCGCATTCAAGTAGAGCGCGACCTCTTCCACATCCGTGCGCAGGTAGCCGTAGCTGTCCAGCGATTCGACCAGATGTTCGGCGATGGGGATTAGGCGTGGCGCGACCATCAGGCGCAGCTGTCCCAGCACATGTGCCTTTAGGTCCATCGGGGGCGTCGCCAAGCGCATCTCGAGCCAATCGTCCGAGTCGCTCTCCTCGCCGAACGCGCTGGAGTCGGCATCCAGCGAGAGCGTCGGCGGCTGGGGCGCGATGACCCGTATCCGCTCTTCATCGGTCGCCTCCAGCGCGGGGTTCTCCTCCAACTCCTGCTCGATGAGTTTGAGCAACTCTTCCGAGTTGAGCGTGAGCATCCGCGCCAGCGTTTTTAAGCCCAAGCTGGCTTGCGGCGCGGTCTTGACTTCAACGCGCGTCTGCACTCGCACCCGATTCATCATGGCTCTGACCCTTTGCTGCGCTTTAAAGTTCCCCCTGTGCCTGCGGATTCCTGCTATGCGGCTTTGAGCAGCAGGCGGTAGTTCCAAACCTCCACGCGGTTGCGTCCGTTCTTTTTGGCTTGGTAGAGCGCTTGGTCGGCAGCTTCGATGAGTTCTTGGCGCGTCTCCATGTCGGGACGGATAGATGCTACGCCGAAGCTGCCCGTGACGGGGCGCAGTTGCCACTCCGCGGACTCGACGGCGCGGCGCAACCGCTCGGCGACAGCGACTGCGCTCTCCGAATCCGTGCGCGGCAGTACCACCACGAACTCCTCGCCCCCGTACCGCGCCACGAAGTCACCCTCGCGCACATTCGCCTGCAGAATCTGCGCCACTTGCCGCAGCACCTCATCCCCTGCCTGATGCCCATAGGTGTCGTTGTATTGCTTGAAGTGATCCACATCCATCAGGATTAGCGCCAGCGGCTGCTTATTGCGCATAGCGGTTTGGAACTGCTCTTCCAGGTAATCTTGGAACGCGCGGTGGTTGTGCAGCCCCGTCAAACCGTCGGTGACCGCCAAGCTTTGGAGCTTCTGGTTCAGCGCTTTGAGCTGGTTTTCGTACTCGACGCGATAGGTCACATCCACCACCGACACAATCGCCCCGACCACCTCGCGGTTCGGGTTGCGGATAGGAAAGGCGCTCCGCAGCACATAGTGCAGATTACCTTCCGAGTCGTAGTCTTCCGACTCGATGCCCGCCATGACACTCCCTTGAATAACGCGCTGGAGTATCTCGTGCATCTTCGAGGCAGACGCCCCACGAAAGACCCGCGTATAAAACGGCTGGAACAGCACCTCCTCTTTAGTGTATCCGTAGAGTTGTTGCGCGGCAAGGTTCCACTCGTGGATGTTGCCCTCTAAGTCGATTGTGAAGCAGGCGACGGGTACATTCTCGAACAGCTCGGAGAAGCGGCGGTTGGCATGCTCGATTAGTCGGTATGAGTGCTGGAGCTGTTCGTTTTGGCTGACCAGTTCCTCGTTGAGGTCTTGCAGTTGTTGTTTCTGCGCTTGGAGGTCCGCTTCCGCTTTGAGGATGCGCTCGGCGACGCGCAGGTTGGCTTGCAGTTCGGCAATGTCCAGCGGCTTGCTCAAGAAGGCGTCCGCGCCTGCATCCAGCGCCTGCAGTTTGTCTTCTTTCTGCCCGCGCGCAGTGAGCATCATCAAGTAGGTGTAGTGTTCCGTTGGGTGCTGGCGTATGGCGCGGCAGAGTTCGACGCCGTTCATGTGTGGCATCTCCCAGTCGGTAATCACGATGGGCGTTGGCGCGTGTTGGTAGGCGTCCCACGCCTTTGCGCCGTCCTCCGCTGCCACGACCTCATAGCCCAGCTGCTGGAGGTTGCGCTCCAGCAGTTTCCGCGCCACCGTGCTGTCTTCCGCAATTAGCACCCGCATACCCTCATCACCTGCCTCGCAGGGGGGTTATTCCACATCGCGGGGCTATTTTCCGATGCAGAAGTCGCGGAAGATGCGCTGCACGAGCGTTTCGTCGGCGGTTTCGCCTGTGATTGCGCCCAGCGCGAGCCATGCGGCGCGCAGGTCAACGGCAATCAGGTCGGGCGGGTAGCCCTGTCGCAGGGCTTCGCGCGTCTGCTCAAGGGCGCGCTTCGCCTCCGCCACTGCCTGGATATGCCGCTGGTGGGTCAGTGTGGGCGTTTCCTCGCCGACGCGCTGCACCTCCAGCGCGGTCAGGATTGCCTCCTGCAGCGCGTCCAGCCCCGTGCCTGTGAGGGCAGAGATGAAAACGCTGTTCGGGAAGACGCTTCGGGCGTGTTGCTGTCGCTTGGGAGCGGCGTCCACCTTGTTGCCCACCAGCAGTTTGGGCGTGTGGGGTGGGAGGCTCTCCAGCAGGGCGCGGTCGGCGTCCCAGTCGGGTGCGGTCAGGTCGTACACCAAGAGGATGAGATCCGCGCGTTCGGCGGCGCGGCGGGCGCGCTCGACGCCCATCTGCTCGACCACATCCGCGCTCTCGCGCAAGCCCGCCGTGTCCAGAATCACGAGGGGCACGCCGCCGACAATCAGGCTCTCTTCCAGCGTGTCGCGTGTAGTGCCCGGAATCTCGGTCGTGATGGCGCGTTCCTCGCCCAGCAGCGCGTTCAGCAGCGACGACTTGCCGACATTCGGGCGACCGACGATAGCGACTCGCGCCCCCTCGCGCAGGATGCGTCCTGCCTGTGCGCCCTCCAGCAGCGCATCCAAACGCTGGAGCAGGCTTTGGAGGTCATGGATGAGCGTGTGGGGGTCTAACTCGCCAATCTCCTCCGAAAAGTCGATGTGCGCCTCCACCGTCGCCAGCAGGCGCAGCAGCTCGTCGCCGAGCGCGTGTACCTGCTGCGAGAGTCTGCCCTCGTGCAGGGCGAGCGCGCTGCGCAGCTGCGCCTCCGAGCGGGCGCGGATTAGGTCGGCGACCGCCTCCGCCTGCGCCAAGTCGAGCTTGCCGTTGAGGAACGCCCGCAGCGTGAACTCGCCTGGCTCGGCAGGGCGCGCCCCCTCGCGCCAGACCAGCTCCAGCACGCGCCGCAACAGGTACGGGCTGCCGTGACAGTGGAACTCCGCCACATCCTCGCCCGTGTAGCTGCGCGGGGCGCGGAACGGCAACAGCAGCGCGCGATCCAGCGTCTCGCCTGCAGCGGGGTCGACAATCACGCCGAAGTAGGCGCGATGGCTCTGCAGGGGCTTGCTCCCCCCGCGCCGTCGAAACAGCCGCTCGGCAATCGGGAACGCCTGCTCACCGCTCACCCGCACAATCCCGATTCCGCCTTCGCCAGGGGGCGTCGCGATCGCCGCGATGGTGTCCGTGCGCATGGAATCAGTGTACCTGTCAGGTATACTTGCGCCCACTTGAGGAGGTTCGCGTTCAGTATGCAAGCACACTATCACTCGGGCACTATCTGCGTGCATGGCGGTCAGGAGCCAGACCCCGCAACAGGCTCGCGCGCCGTGCCGATTTATCAGACGACTTCGTACCTGTTCGACAGCGTCGATCACGCGGCAAGCCTATTCGACCTGAAGACGCCGGGCTTCATCTACACGCGCATCATGAACCCTACGCAAGGGGTGTTCGAGCAGCGCGTGGCGATGCTGGAGGGCGGCGTCGGCGCGTTAGCCGTCGCGTCGGGGCAGGCGGCAGAAACGCTCGCGATTCTGGCAATTGCCAACACGGGCGACGAGATTGTCTCCACTACCAGTCTGTACGGCGGCACCTACAACCTGTTCAAATACACCTTCCCGCAGAAGTTCGGGATTACGGTGCATTTCGTCGACCCGCGCGACCCCGACAACTTCCGCCGCGCGATTACGCCCAAGACCCGCGCGCTCTACATCGAAGCCATCGGCAACCCCAAACTCGATGTGCATGACTTCGAAGCCATCGCGAATATCGCGCACGAGCATGGCATCCCGCTGATTGTGGACAACACGATACCGACGCCTGTGCTGCTGCGCCCGTTCGACTGGGGCGCGGATATTGTGGTGCATTCGGCGACGAAGTTCATCGGCGGGCACGGCAACAGCATCGGCGGCGTGATTGTCGATTCGGGCAGGTTCAACTGGGACAACGGCAAGTTCCCGCAGATTACCGCGCCCGACCCGTCCTATCACGGGCTGAACTTCCGCGAGGCGTTCGGCGACATGGCGTACATTATCAAGGTACGGGCGCAACTGCTACGCGACTTGGGTCCCGCGATTTCGCCGTTCAACGCCTTCCTGTTTTTGCAGGGGCTGGAGACGCTGCACCTGCGCATGGAGCGGCATAGCCAGAACGCGCTGCGCGTCGCCCAGTGGCTCAGCGAACACCCGAAAGTCGCCTGGGTGAACTACCCTGGTTTGGAGACCAGCCCGTACTACGCGCTGGCGCGGAAGTACCTGCCGAAGGGTCAGGGCGCGATTGTGGGCTTCGGCGTGAAGGGCGGCTACGACGCTGCCGTGCGTGTGATTCAGCATGTGCAGCTGCACTCGCACTTGGCGAACATCGGCGACGCGAAGTCGCTGATTATTCACCCCGCCAGCACCACACACCGCCAGCTTACCCCTGAACAGCAGCAGTCCACAGGCGTCACGCCCGACTTCATCCGTCTGTCGGTCGGCATCGAGGATGTGGAGGACATCATCGCCGACTTGGATCAGGCGCTGGCGCATGCGTAGAACCTATTTTGCCCTCACCCCCTGTGTCCCCCTCTCCCGCGAGGCGGGCGAGGGCGCACCGCCGTGCGCCCTACACCCCTCTCCCACCCTGTGGGAGAGGGGCTGGGGGTGAGGGCAAAGAGTGGGCGTGCCTTGTACACAGCGAACCCAAGCGATGTACCCTTATCAGACCTGCAGGAGGGGGCTGTTGTAAACTCCGTCCGCGCGATTGGTATTACATCTCCAGCGCGCCTTGCTCGCCCGACGGCGACACCCGCTCCGCCTGCGCCACGCCCATCAACAACGCCGCGCTCGGTATCGCAAAACCCGTGCCCGCCAGCAACTCTTCTACCGTGCGCACCTGCAAACGCGGAATGCGCAGGTTGCCCAGCGGCGTTGTGTAGAACCCTGCTTGCTCCGCCTCTTGCACCATATCCCGCGTCGGCGGCTCCAGCGTCACGAACAGCCCCAAAGTCGCCCCCTCGCGTTCCAACACCCCGCGAAAGTCGCGCACATCCTTCACGCTCACCCTGCCGCTCTTGACCTGTATCAGCGCGCGCTTGGGGTCTTTCAGGTCGTCCTTGAAAAACAGCACGCCGTCAATGCCTGTGTCCTTGCCTTTTTTGTCTTGGTAGGGGCGGGCGCGCGGGATGAGACCAATCGCCCATTTCTGGAACTCGTCGCGGTCTTGCTGTGCCAGCGCACGCGCCTCAGCGACAGTGGTCGGCTCGCCAACGACACGGTAGTCCTCGCCCTCCTTGAGGTCGAACATATCGCTGAGTCGGTACTTGATGAGGGCAATCGCAAGGTGGGTGATGTCGATGCCGATCCAGCGGCGGTTGAGTTTCTGCGCGGCGACGATTGCCGTGCCGCAGCCACAGAACGGGTCAAGCACGGTGTCGCCCTCGTTGCTGGAGGCTTGGAGGATGCGCTCCAGCAGGGCGAGGGGCTTTTGTGTTGGGTAGCCAAGACGCTCGGCATCCCCCGAAGAAAGGTAAGGTACATCCGTCCATATATCGCCTACAGGCTTGCCTTTGTATTCATCGGCATATATTTTGTATCTGGGTCTGCCAGTGCTTGTCCAGTATATGAGATAGGGGTTTTCTTTCAGTCTTTGGTCAAAAGTCTCCTGAGACCACCTCCATCCTATTTCGCTCACTACAGTCCGCCCCTGAATTATCCGCGTTTCACCAGCACTGGACTTGTTAGAAGACTGTTCTAGAGATACATGCTGAAAGCGTCTGCCTGTCTCTGGTTCTACATGAGGGAATCGCTCATTAATTTCCTCTTCCGAAAGTGCTTCAGTGGGCGGATTGAAGGTGCGCGATAAACGACTGTCTTTACAGTAGAAAAGTATACGATCGCTGATTCGGTCATACCGCCCTTGAGAAAGGCTATGTGCTGCATATCGCTTCCAAGCAATCTCGTTCATAAAGTTCCGCGCCCCGAAAATCACATCCAGCATCACCTTCAGGTAGTGGCTCGCCGTCGGGTCGCAGTGCAGATATAAACTCCCCGTCGGCTTCAGCACGCGATGCAACTCCACCAGGCGCGGCGCCATCATCACCAAGTACGCCGTCAGGTCGTTGCGCCCCAGCGTGCGCACAAAGCCTTGTACCAATTCCACCAGCGCGGGCTTGGGGCAGGTCTGACAGAACTCGTCGTAGGCGCGTTCGCTCCACTGCCAAGTGTCGGTGAAGGCTTTGATTTGCCCCTGCGCGGGTTCGCCCGACTGCTCCCGAAACAGCAGGTTGTAGTCGCGGTTGCTGTTGAAGGGCGGGTCGAGGTAGACGAGGTCGATGCACTCGTCGGGCAGGTACTTGCGCATCACCTCCAAGTTGTCGCCGTAGTAGAGAGTGTTTTCGGGCATGCGAAAATTGTACCTGCCGACGCCTACGGCGCAACAGGCACGATAAACACCTCGCGCTGCTCGTTGGTAATCACGAGGCGCGTGTTGTCAATCCACTCGATGGCTTCGCACTGCTTGCCGTTTCGGATGGGGATGCGTCGCGCCTTGCCTTGCGAGAAGAAGCGGTCGCCGCGCGCGGGGCGTTCGAACAGCCAGATTGCCTGCTGGGGGGCTTGGCACAGCACGGCAAGCACGCGCTCGTCGGGCGACATTGCCGCCGCCGTGACCCAGCCGCCCAAGTCGTCGTGCGAGTCCACTCGCGTCAGGAAGTTCACGCGGTCGGTGTGCATCGTGTCCAGCCGATAGAGGTTCGCGCTCGTTTCGGGGGTGTTCAACTGGCGCGGGGCGCGGTGCTTGGTGATGAAGTAGAGCTTGCCGCGAAACACGAACACCGCCTCGCAGTCGTAGTGCCATTCGTCGCCGGGGAACGCCTTCTGGTCGGAGTAGGCGACGGGGACGCGCTTGAGCGCGTGCGCCTGCAGGGTCGCTTCGGGGTTCGGCTCCTTGACCACATAGACTGCCAAGTCGCGCCGCGCGTTGCCGTTGTTGCCCACATCGGCGATATACAGCGTGTCGCCATCGATGGCGATGTCTTCCCAGTCGATGTTCACGGCGCCTTCGATGTGGATGCCCTCGTAGACGACGGACGGGTCTTCGGGTCGGTCGGACGAGTCGCGCCGCGACACAAACGGCGGAATGACGACGCTCCCGTCCAGTCGGATGGGGAAGATTCGGGCGCGGTCGCCGCTGTCGTTATGCACCCAGAAGACGCCGTCGTAGGTACGGCTGCGGGCGATGCCGCTCATCTCGTCGATGGGCTTGTGCTGAACAACGGCGTGCGGTTTCAGTTCCAGCGCGTCCTGCCGCGCCGTGCCCAGCACAGGCGCGTAAAACGCCGCCACCGCCAAGCCGACAATAACCCCAAACAGCCAGCCGTAGAGCCGTCGCATCATTTCCAGTGTACCTGCCGTAAGGTTAACTGCCGATTAAGTGCCGCCGATGGACGCCAAAGTTGGTACAATTGCTATTCCGTATGGCGGTGCAGATTTACCATGAGGGCGCGGCGGAGTTTCGCCTGCCGCAGAGCGCGCATGTGTTCTACAACCCGCGGGCGCGGCTGGGGCGCGACCTGGGCGTGCTGGCGATGCGCGCGGAAGCGGAACGGCTCGAACGCCCGCTGGAGGTGCTGGAGCTGATGGCGGGCGCGGGACTGCGCACGAAACGCTACCTGCTGGAAGCGCCCGTCGCCCAGATGGTGGTCAACGACGCGAACTACACCAGCTTCGAGGTGCTACAGGCGCATGTGGACGGCGACCCGCGCGTGGAGCTGCACAACGAACTCGCGCAACGGTTGCTGTGCCGCTTCTACTTGGAAGACCGCCGCTTCGACTGGGTGGACTTAGACCCGTTCGGCACGCCTGCGCCGTATGTGCCGTACCTGACGGGCGTCGTGCGTTGGGAGGGGCTGCTGTATATCACGGCGACAGACGCGCCCGTGCTGTGCGGGGCGCAACGCGGCGAGGCGCTCAAGTCCTACGACGCCGTCTCCGCCTACGGACGCGAGTGCCACGAAATCGGACTGCGCATCCTCATCGGCTTCGTGCAGCGTCGGCTGATTCAGGCGAATATGCACGGCGCGCCCGTGCTGAGCTACTTCGACGGCTACTGCTGGCGCACGCTGATTCGGGCGTTCAAGGGCACGCGCGGGCTGAATGTGGAGCATCTCGGCTTTATCGCGCAGATGCCCGACGGCGAGTATCGCGCGACGATGGCGGGCGTGCCCGCGCCCGTGAACCCGCACTACAACCCCTCCACCACCGTGCGTTGGGCGGGACCGCTGTGGCTGGGACCGCTGCACGACCATGCGTTTCTGAGCGCGATGCACCGCGCCGCGCGGGAAGACTATTTCGCCGACGCGCGACGGTTTATCGCCAAGCTGAACCGCGAGCTGGACGAGCTGCCGATTGTGTATAGTTTGCCCGTGCTTGCGGATCGTTTGAACCGTTCCGTGCCGTCCACGCGGCAGGCGATACGGTTTTTGCGGGCGCAGGGCTACCGCGCCTCGCATGTGCATCACTGCGGCAGTGCCATCCGCACGGATGCGCCGCTGAGGGTGTTGTTGGGGTTATGGGAGGGGTGAGTCCCACACCGCAACTTCTGCTCGCGTATACAAAGACGACTCCGCTTCTGAGAGCAACTTAGAGTATGTAAAGAAAATTTATTCCTGTATAGTGGATTGCGGAATAGGAGTAAAGGACGACATTTCGCATTCTATAGGTACTTTTCGGAAGAACAAGAATTTCCTAATCAGACATAGTTGGCGGTATTCATATGTTCTTTTGTCTTTGTCTTCAGATGTGCGTCTGCGAGGTAGATTGTTATTGAAAATGGAATAATGAACCATGTATGGCTGTGCTTCACCGCTTAGAGGCGAGACTAAAGGGAAAACCATAATGCGATGTAAACCTACTGCGCTAATCAGTTGATTCCTGCTATACACCGTGTGTTTCTCAACATCTTTGTAATATATTCTTATCTCGTCTTGCTGTCCGTCCAACTTGATGCTGACTTCTGTCAGACCATATCTAAGTGTGACAGAACTTACATACCCAGAAACCAGCCTGTATTCCTTTAATTTCTCTAATAAATTCCCCAAGTTTTTTACATACTGCCGTAGCTGATCTTCCCTCAATCTGGAATGAACGCTAACATTGCGTAGCTTCCTGAGGGCTGAAAAATTTTTTACTATATCCTGAATAATCTTTAGATTATTATATGTTGACAAATCGCATTCATCTATGTCTTTGATTATGTATCTTTCTATTGCATACCAGTTCCACGAGTCACACTCATCGGGGAGAGTGATTTTGGTTTGTTGCTTCAATAAATCTATTTTGAACGATAGATAAAAACACATCAAACTTTTTAATAAATCTTCGAGTTTTTTATTTATGTACTGGATTAGTTTTTCCATCTCGCGAAAGTCTCCTAATCTGCTCCTTTCGTGACTTGTAAAACGCTTCAGTTGTAGATATGCATCCTCTATCCTTCCAACTACGCTATGTGGTCCTTCAAAGCCTAACATGTCTTTCTGCACAATACGCCTCAATTCGCACTTGAGCGTATCTCCTGCACTGTATTTGTAAGCGAATTCAGCGTTCGGGCTGAGATAAATTTTCATAAAATTTATATCCTCAGTATCGTGCAAGTAAATCTTCTCGACTTGCTGCTGTTGTTGCCGACGTTGTCCACTGTGGATCGAGTTATGCTGGCGAGTGATACTTTCAGTAGCTATTTCCAAGAAGAGTCGGTACACGTCCAAAGGGTGTAAGATATCTATAATCTCTGTCAGCTCTGCAGACGCCAAAAAACTTTCTACCTTGCGAGTACTTTCTAAACCTAAACTTTCTAGTCTCCTGACAGTGTCTCTATATAGTTTTTGCTCACAATAGCTATTCTCTGTCCAATCTCTAATCACTTTGCATACATCCAGCAGGTTGAAATACATGGTTCCACACTCCGTAAAGAAGTTTTACTTCGCTACGACTTAGCCATCCTAATCCCCCAGTTCCATGCACGCGCCTTATCCACGCCCGTCAGTCCGCACTGGGGGCTCCACTTTCGCCAGACGCGGTAGAGTTCGCGGTAATAGCCCTGTGTGCGCTTGCTGCGCGGGGGTGGGTTCTCCGCCATCTCTTTAAGGTATCGTTCCATCGCTGTATCGTCGCAGCCTTTGAACAGGTAGTACCCGATTGCCTTCTGCGCCTCGTTGAAATCCACATCGGCGCGGCGGAGCAGGTCCTCCAGCCGTTTCGCTGCCTCCATGATTTTATCCCACTGCATAGCGTCCTCCTTCAGTAGGGGTCGGCAGGGGCGGTTTCTTGTAGCCCTGCCTCTTTCAGAATCGTTTTCAGTTTGCCGAGCGCGTCGCCGTCGATGAGTTTGTCGAGTTTGTCGGCGGCTTGGGCGCATCGTGTAGTGAACTTGTCAAGCGCGTCTCCCACAAGGGTTTGGGATTGCCCCAGCCGCCCTGTCGCTTTGAGCGCGTCTGCGCCTTGCAGGAGGTTGATGCGCTGGCACTTGACCTGCACGCTGCCCAGTCCGACGGGTTTGCCCCCGCCGAGCTTGATGGGGAATGGATGGTCGGGGTGCTGCCCCAGTGCGGTGAGCAGTACGCCCAGTTCCGCCTCGCTGAGGTTCAGGAAGTGGATGCGCAGGGGCAGCTCCGCGCCGCTTTTGATGCAAGCGCGCGGGTCTACGCCCGATGGGGGGCGTGCGTGGCGGTAGAACTTGCGTCCCCTCGCTTGGTTGCCCTGCAAGTAGCGCGGCGGTAGACCGCGCCCGCCTCGCGCAGGCGTCCACAACAGCGGCGTGCCCAGCAGCACCAGCGACCCCCTCGGCGCGACGGCGTCCTCGAAGCTCACATGCCCCTGATAGTCCTGCGCGCCGAACAGGCGACACGCGATGCACAGGTCGTTGACGCTCATGCAGCCGCCGTAGCCCTGCGGGATGTAGGGGCGGTGCCTGCCTTGCGTAATGCGGATGCACGAGCGCGTGATGGCTTCCACGATGCTGCGCACCGCGCCCTTGAGGGACGAGCCTGGGATCAAGTAGCGTCGGCGGGTTGTGCCCTCTTCGCGTATGGGCTTGGACGCCTGCAGTGCGGCGAGGTACTCTTGGTCGCCCGCCTTGATGAAGTCGCTGTAGCCCAGCCCGACATGCACGGGCGTTAGAGTGTGCAGGGTCAGCTCCAGCGTCCCGCTCAGTAAGCACGGGTTCAGTTTGTCTTGCCCCACGCCCTTCTCGCGGTTGGGGCGTCTCTTCGGAAACGGCACGAAATCGTAGGGTTTTTCTCCGTTCATCACTTGAACTCCTCCTTCTTGAACTCCTCCATTCCGATTCCTGCGTAGCGGATGTAGCGCAGGCGGCGTTCTGGGTCGTAGTAATAGCGCGTGTCAGCGACGACCTTCTGGATGGTGTTGGGGCTGGGCGTAAGCCCGATGCCGTAGTCGAACACGGCGGGGAAGGCGACCTCTACCAGTTGGGTGGTTGCGCCGCGTGCGCGTTTGGGCGGGTCGCCCAGCAGGATGTGTATCCGCTCTTCGGCGTCGTACTCGCCGCAGGCTTCCCAAGCGTTGTGGGGCGGTTCCAGCGTCTCGGTGAGCAGCAGCAGGGTGGGCTTGCCCCCGCGCGCGAGCATCCGCAACTCCGCCTGCGCGTTGAACAGGCTCAGCCGCTCCCATGGCTCGTCGGGCAGCGCGTTGGGCAGTGGGCTCGGCAGGTATATCCTCGCTTCGCTCCAGCCGAACCAGTGCGCCGAGTCGGTCAGCCCCAAGCCGTTCCAGACGGCGAGCGGGTCGTCGGGCGCGCCCGTGTAGCGGTACACCTTACCCTGCATCGGACGCCTCCTGCACCCAGCGAGGCGCGGCTTGGGATAGCCAGCGGCGTATCTGGTCGTTGTCGTTGCTGCGGGCTTGGTAGTAGAGCGCGTCGCGCTGTGTGGCTTGGAACCCGTCTACAGAGAGCGTATCGCCGTCGGGGAGCCCATACTTTTGCTTCAGCTGCTGATCTGCCAGTTCGCCGACGCCCAGAATCGCGCCGTCGGTGCGCTTGGAGAATCGGAACTCGGCGCGGGTGAACTCGATGCAGACGCGCCCCAGCCCGCGCGACTTGGCGTGCCCCAGCGCGACCAGCCCATCGGCGATGTCCAGTAGCGCCGCGCCGAGCAAGCCCAGCTGCCCCACCGTGAAGTTGCGCAGTACGATGCGCCCTTCGAATCGCGCGTCGGTGACCACCTCGAGGTCGAACGGACCGACTGCCACCGCGCCTGTGATGCGGTCAATCGCGACACCGAAACGCGACTCGCGCAGCGGGTCAATTGCAGGGTACAGGTCGCTCATCTGCACGCGCGAGGCGACGCCCGTGTTGCCGAACAGCTTACATGCATAGCACGACTCTTTGTAGAGGCGGTCGGCAGGCTCTTTGTCTTCCTTCAGCCCCTTTTGGCGCAGGCAGAACTTTTTGGCTTCGACATAGCAGGCGTGTTTCTCGTCGAGGGTGCGCAGCAGTCGCTCGGCGTGCGCTCGGATGACCCCGCGCAGGCTGGAACCAGGGATGTAGACCGCCTCGCTGACCTCGCCGTTGGGCAGGCGTCGGCGCGTGCGCACGAACTGCATATCGGGCAGCGCGGGGTCGATGCTCGCCTTCTGCCCCGATTTGATGAGCAGCGGCGTCTGCGGCATAATCGCTATCTCCAGCGAGAGTTCGTTATACAGTCGCCCGTGCATGGTTAGCCTCCTTGATTCGCCATCGAGTTAAACAACGCCTGCAGTTTCGCGTTGACCCACGCTTGATCGACGGGTTGCGTTGTGTTGTCCACAAGGTACGCCAGTAGCGAGTTGCGGTCTACCCATTCGTAGCGCACATTTTCGAGCAGGACAACGCCCAGTCCGCGCCCTTTGAATCCGCCGATGCGGATGTTGCCTCGCTCCAGCTCGCGGACGCCCAGCAACAGCAGTCCGAGTTCGGCGTCATCCAAGTTCTCAGCGACGATTTCCAGCCCGAAGCGCACGCCTGCGGGCATCGCCTCGAAGTCGTACTTGTTGGCGACGCTCTCTTTCTCGCGGTCGATGGCGACGCTGTCGCGCAGTTCAGGCTCCGCGCCTTCGGTGAGCAGCGGCAGGTCGGTAAAGCGCACGCGCGAGGCTATCCACGGCGAGCCAAACACGCGCTCCACACGGCACGACTCGGCAAACACTGCCGATTCGTAGTCGTCGCGATTGGCTAACTGTCGCCTGTGGTTGGGCGGGATTGCCCACTCGTCAGTGTTGGTTGGGTTCGACGCGCCTTTGCCGTTGCCGACGCTTGGCTCGAACGCCCGCACAATGCGCTCAATGTGCGCCCGCACTGCTCCGCGCAGGCTGGAGCCAGGAATGAACGGGCGTCCGTTGGCGTCCTTGATGACGGGCAGGTCAGTGGCGGTGGGCATTGCGCTCTCCGCGCTCATCCCCACGCGCACGCCTGTGACGGCGACCAGCTCGCCCACAATGCGCAGGCGGTTCTCGAAGGTGTCCCACTTCATCGCGTCGCCTCCTTGAACTCGGTCGGGATTTGATCTAGGTAGCGCAGCGCAATCAGCGTGCGGCGCATAAAACCCAGAAAGTAAGTCAGGTATCGCGCCGACTCTTGGGGCGCACGCTCGTGCAGCGACTGAACATACTTGTCAATCTGCTCGGCGAGCGTGCCTTTACTGCCGCGCGTGCGCCAAAACTCCTCGCGCGCCGTCTGGTAGCGTAGCCAGTTGCGAAACACTGCGACCGACCCCGACTGGTTGATCGCGTCGATGGCGTTGGAGAGCTGCGTGCGCCCTGTGGAGCCGCCATCGCTCCGTCCAGACGACGCGAAGCAATCTTGGATAATCGCCTCCGCTTGGCGTACCAGCTCGTCAATCGTGATGGTGTCTTGTTTCATTGCGCACCTCCTGCGTTGGATTGGGTGAACTGCGTGATGTCTGTGTCCAGATGATAGCGGCTGCAGACGGCGAATTGTCCGTAGCCTTCGGCGATGCGCTCGCCGATGCCATACAGGGCAAGTTGCTGCAGCCAGCTCTGCAGAGCCGCGCGGTCGCTTTCGGCGTACCTGTAGGTGAAGACGCTACCAGGCGCGAACGCCTGTTGCACGGGCTTGGGCATGCCCCACGCGCCCGACCAACCGCTGACGAGCATGCGCTCGGCGCGAGTCGCTTCGGGGAGGAGTTGCACCGAGTCGGGCAGGTCGGGCAGGTACTCGCGTAGCAGGTCGGGGGTGAGCGTCGGCGCGGGCATCCCACAGGCGTCGTGAACCAGCACGGGCGTGCGAGCCAGCAAGGTGAAGATGGGTCTGCCCGCGCGTTGGGCGAACGCCTCAAGGTCTACCTGCGGCGCAGGCGCGGGGGCGTTTACGGTCTCCAGCGCGACTGCGCCGAAGCCGCGCGTGCGCGCCGAGCCGATGCGCACCTGCACACGCCCGTCCCGCCAGCGCAGCGCGTCCAGTATCGTTCGGAACGCCGACTCGGACGCCGCATCTGGGAAACTCACGACGCCGCGAAACTCGACAGGGTTGCCGTCAGCGTCTGTCGGGTCGATGGCTTCCAGCGTGTAGAGGATGTTGGTTTCGGCGGTTTCAAGTTGGCGGTTCAGTCCCACGCGCACGAACGCGCGGGGTTGAGGCATTTTTGCTTTGCGCCACTGGTCGCCCTTATGCTCCAGCCAGCCGCGCCCGCGCTCGAGGCGGTCGCCTGTGTTGGGGCACTCCATGGGGTAGTCCTCGCCGCGCAGCAGAGCGAATAGCGTGTCGTAGAGGTACTCGTCGCGCTGCTTGTTGAACAGCGCGGTGGCGGGCGCGGGGATCCACTCCAGCGTCCCGAAGGGCATCAGGAAGCCGAACCGTGCGCCGTCCTTGCCGAAGCAGGCATCGAACGCTTGCTTCAGCGCGGGGTCGTCGTTGCCGAGTGCGCGTCGGCTGGAGGCGTGCCCGCCGAGATGTTCGCGCACGGCTTGCGCCAACGCCCCGCGCAGCACGCCGCCAGGAATGTACGCCAGACTCTCGCGCACATTGCTGCGCGAAGTCATCCACTCGCCCACTGCGATGGGCGACTGCGCCGTCAGTTTCACCACGACTTGCTTCACGGTCGCACCTCCTGAAGGGTCGCCAAGAGCTGGCTGGGGTTCACGATCTCCCACGCGCCGTTTCTGCGGATGTGCAGTGCGATGGGCTTGACCTCGGCGCGTCCCAGCCCGCGCGCTTTCTGCCCGCCGAAGTGGGTGATGAGCTTCAGCGCGCCCAGCAGCAGCGCGATCTCCTGTTCTGTCGCCCAGCCGCGAATCTGCCCCTGAAAACGGTTCGCTTGCGCAGGCGTCGCCTCGTAGAAAAAGAGCCGCCCCTCCGCCACAGTGTTCAGCTTGCGGTTGACGCCGATTCCAATGCGCGTGGTGGGTTCCGTGCTTGTGTTGGGCACAAGGTCGGTGAACTCGATGCGCCCTTGCTGCATCGGGGAGCCGAACAGCTGGCACACGGGGCACAAGTCGGCAGGGTCGTTGCACATCGTGTCGGGGTTGGGCGGCTTGCAGCCCTTGAGGTCGTCGCCCAGCGCACGGAGCAGTCGCTCGTAGTGCGCTCGCGTGCGCCCTTTGAACGAGGTCGCAGGGATCAGCGCGCGCCCCTGCGCGTCCCGCTCGATGCAGCGGTCAATCAGCACGACTGTACGCCCCACACCCGCCACATGCAAATCGCTTCGTAGCGTCGCCTCCACTTCCAACTCGAACGGATAGAGCATAACCGCCTCCTAACGCAGACTCTTCGTGATTTCCAGCAGGTCTAAAATCGGCGCGAAGTATCGCGGCGTTGCCGTGTCGTTATCGACAGTGATTCGCCTCAGTGCGCGGATTGGGAACAGCGGCGCGCGCGTGCCCTGTCCGTCGGACGCCTGCAGGCTCATAATCTGCTCGAAAAACGCCCTGCGGTCGTCAGAACTTTGCGCGCGCGCCTGCTGGTAGGCAAAGTGCAGCAGCGCGGCGGACATCGGCTGGCGCACGAACGGCTCCGCCAGTCGCTGTAGGCTGCCGAGTTGACCGTTGTCAACAATCGCTTGGGCGCACTGCAGGAAGGCGTCCAGCTCGGGCGCAGTCAGCGGCTGCATCGTGAGGTACACGGGCACGGTTGCGGCGTTGTCTTTGCCCACGCGCGCCTCTTTGCGGTAGTTGCGCTGCAGGTGATCCGCGTAATCGCTGGGCACTTGGTCGGCGTTGGTGGTGTAGAGGAAGGCGATTGCGCCGCGCTCGTGCGCCTTGACGCCGCGCTTGGCGAACTTGAGCAGGCGGCTCTCGGTGAACTCCACCACGCGATACACGGGCGCCTTCTCGTCGCTAATCAGGCAGCCGACGCCGAAGCAGATGGGCGTTTCGCCGACGATGCACTCCGCCACGACGCCCTTCTCGAACTCCATGTCCGTCAGCCTCACGAACTGCTCGCAGAAGCGCATCGCCAGTCGGCTCCAGACGAACAGGCTGAAGTCGTCCCCGCCGATGACAAGCACCTCGAAGGGCATGCGCTGCAGTGTTGTCTGGTCGCGCAAGGCGTCGTGCATGCTGCGGCTGAGGGCGAGCGCGACGGCGGCTCGGACGGTCAGCTCCGCACGGCGCGTCCACTGCAAGCTGAGCGCCAGCGAGTCGAGGTTTTTGGTGATTTGCCCGAAGTTGCTCCCGTCGCCGTAGATAAACGCGACCTGCTTTTTCTGCTCCGCCTCGTCTGAGCCGGGAACCATCTCGTTCAGCCCGCCTGCGAAGGCTTTACTGGGCTCGGTGAGAAGCTCCCGCCAGTTCTCGATGCCCGCATCGCGCAGGAGTTGCTCGCCTGCCGTGCGTCGCTCGTCGGCGTCGCCCTTGTCGCGTTTGGCGTCGCACGCGGGGCAGATGGGCATCAGGTCGCCGTCAGGTGAGCGCGTGAACCCTGTCGCTGCGCGCTTACGGCAGTAGGCGCAGCGCGTCTCGAACGGCATGCACTCCCATGTGGGCAGCTCGGCGCGGTAGCGGTCGGCGTCGAGGGCTTTCAGCAGGCGCGTCATACACGCCCCGTACTGTTGGAGGTAGTCTTGCAGGGCGACTTCGGCGGCAGCTGCGGCGCAGAAGCCGACCTGCGTCGCCTCGTAGAAGCGTCGCTTGAGGCGAGGCTCCCAGTCCGCAGGCTCTGGCGCAAGGAAAATCAGCGTCGAGGCGACCCGCTGCAGAATGCATTCTCGCCCGATGGCTTCGGCGACTTCCTCTGCCGCCTGATGAACCACCGCGTCCAGAATCAGCGACGCGCCGCGAATTTCGGGCAGTCCGGGCGTCTCGAACACATACTGCTTGATGCGTTGCGCTGCCAGCCCGACGAGGCAGAAGGGGTAGCCCTCCAGCGACGCTGGGGCTTGCCCGCGGTGGATGGCGTCGATGATCGCCTGATAGGGGCGCAGGGTGTCGGGGCAGTCGGCGGTCTCGCCCTTGAGGTACTGCGCCAGCGCGGTTGCCAGCGGCAAGCCCTGCAGCGCGTCGCGCACAGCAGGCAGGTCAATCAGCTCGTGCAGCAGCGCGCCCAGCCGCGCCTCGTGCAGCACATCGTCGCTCACCCCCGCACGGCGCAGGCACACATTCAGCAGTGCGGCGGTCGCCAAGTGGTGATCCGCCGCGAGCAGGTAGGGGTTCCCCACATCGGGCTGCGTCTCGGCGGGCAGGATGGGCGGCAAGCGCAGCCCGTCCAGAAACGCCGTGCGCCACTGGGTATTGTTGGGCAGCGCGAGCGCGCCGTCTGCACTTGCGTACCCCAGCTGCGCGCCCTCCGTGAACGCGCCCTGCGGCTGCCTGCCAAACCGCAAGGGGAACACGCGCTCGTAGTAATCGGTCTGCCACCACTCGGCGGCGGCGTTCGCCTGTGCGTGCGGCGTGCTTTGATTGCGCAGTATGGCGGCAACTGCCTGCGCCACTGAGTCGCGAATTCCGTTGAGCTGCTCATCACTGAGCAAGTACTTCTGCCCCGTAAACCGATCCAGCCATGTCGCCATACCAGCCTCCCTTTGCGCCCGATGGGGGTGGGATACCTTTCCTATTCGTTGCGAATGGCAGTATTCCTGCCAGTTTCCTGCGCAATTTGGGGGGAATTCGAGGTAAATTCTGGGCAATACAGCGGAGGCGTTAGCGGATGGACGCGCAGGCGATTGAACGGCTGCTGGACGAGTTAGCCGAGCGGGTGGACACGCGCTTCGAGGGCGTGCAGGGCGATTATCGCGCCCTGATTGTGGTCAACCCGACGGACGCGCCCTACACGGGCGTCGCCGTGCTGCATGTGGACATGCCGCTCAAGGCGGGTTCCGAGCCGCGCCCAGCGGCGGTGTGGACGCCCGACGGGGTGCGCGTGCCCTGCCAGATCCTGCACAGCCGCTTGGAGCCTGTCGCCGAGTGGCGCATGCCCGACGGGACGATGCGCCCCCTGCCCGACGGGAGCCGTCGCTGGCGGTTCGACTTGGCGTTCTGGGTGGACAACCTGCCCCCGCGCAGTTATCGGGTCTACCGCTCCGCGTGGAGCGCGGACGAGCTGCCCCTGCCCGCCTTGCCCGCCTCTGAGCCGCCCGTGCGCGTGCGCGAAGCCATCCCCCACACAGGCACGCTGGGGAAGGAGGGGCGATTGGACTGATAGTGCAGCGAGCTTTTTTCGGCGCGTCTGCACGGTCGGGACGAATCGATGTATAATAGAGGCTATGAGAAGGGTTGCGTTGCTGTTGGTGTGTTTGACGATCGGGCAGGCTGTTGCGCAGTATGGTCTGCGCGGGCGTGTTGAGGTTCCCGCGCTGGAATACGCGCCTGGTCAGGTCGTGGTGATGTTTCGGGAGGATGTCGCGCCGATGCAGCGGGCGTGGCTGCGCCAGACGGCAGGCGCGCAGTTGGTCGAGCGCGGAAAATACGCCGACTACGAGCTGTGGCAGTTCAGCCCCTACGCCGATATGCGCCAAGTGGCAGCGCAACTGATGCGTTCGGGTTGGTTCGTCGCCGCTGAGCCGAACTGGCGGATTGAACTCGCCGACGGCTGGAACCCGAATGACCCGCTTTACAATCAGCAACCTGCGCTGCCCGTGATTGGCGCGCCGCAGGCGTGGGCGCTCTGGCGCGGCGACGACCGATTCATCATGGCAATCTTGGACACGGGCGCGCGGCTGGATCACCAAGACCTGCAGGCTCGCCTATTGCCTGGCTACGACTTCGGCAACGACGACAACGACCCCAGCGACCCGTTCGGGCACGGCACCTATGTAACGGGCATCGCGGGCGCGGTCACCAACAACGCACGCGGGGTCGCTGCCGTCGCACCGCACGGCAAGATCCTGCCTGTGAAGGTGTTCACGGATGCGCGACAGGGCTACCTGAATGACCTCATCGACGGCGTCAACTATGCCGTCGCGCAGGGCGCACACGCGATTAACCTAAGCCTTGGGTCTACTAACCCTCTCGGAACCTTCGAGGTCGCTTTGAACAACGCTTGGAACGCGGGCGTCGTGATTGTCGCGGCGGCGGGGAATACGAACAATCAGAACCCGTTCTACCCTGCGTGGTATCCCGTGTGTATCGCGGTCGCGGCATGCAATCTGGATGGCACGAAGTCGGACCGATCAACCTTTGGCGCATGGGTGGATGTCGCCGCGCCGAGCGGGGATGTCTACTCGACAACTCGCAGCACAGACAACAGCTACAGCCGAAATCGAGATGGCGCAACTTCCTACGCCGCGCCGTTTGTGACGGCGCAGGCGGCGATGCTCTATGCGCTGGTCGCCGACGGACCCGCGGATCGCTCGCGGGCGCGGGCGCAAGCCGTGCGCGAACTCATCGAGACGACGGCGACCGCTGTGCCGGGCAACTATGTCGCGCACGGGATGATTAACCTGCAGGCGTCGGTACAGAAGGCGCTCACGGTTCCTGTGCGCGGGCGCGTGCTGATTCAGGGCTACGCGGGCAGCTACAACGGGCGTACGGTGGAGGTCGTGCTGCGTCCTGTGGGCGGCGGTAGCCCGCTCGCAACTGCTTCAGGGACGCTGAATGCTACGCGCGACTTCGAAGTGAGCTTCTTCAACTACCTCGGCTACTACGACCTCGCAATACGGGCGCAGGGCACGCTGCTCAAGCGTGTGCCCAACGCGCGGATGCGCTACCCCGGCGTGTCGGGGCTGAACCTGACGCTGATTCCAGGCGATGTGAACGGCGATAATGTGATCGACGACGCGGACTTGCTGCAGGTGCTGTTCGCCTTCGGCGCGAACAACCCGTCGGTAGACCTGAACGGGGACGGCGTTGTGGACGACGCCGACCTGCTGCTGGTGCTGTTCAACTTCGGGCTGCAGGGCGAATGAGTCGCACAGGGCTTGGGCGCGCGGGCGAGGCGCATGCGGCGCGGTTTCTGGAGGCGCAGGGCTATGTGCTGCTCGCGCGCAACTGGCGCGTTCGCGAGGGCGAGCTGGACATCGTCGCGCGTGAAGGCGACACGCTCGCCTTCGTGGAGGTCAAGTCGTTGCGCACGCGCAACTACGGCACAGGCGAGGAGCGCGTCGACGCCCGCAAACGGCAACGGCTCGCGCTGCTCGCCGAGCGGTTCCTCGCCGCGCACCCCGACCTCGCCTACCGCCAGTGCCGCTTCGATGTGGTCGTCATCGACTACACGCACCGCCCCGCGCAGATACGCCTCTATCGGAACGCATTTGACCTCAACGGGTAGGCTGTGGCGCGAATACTAAACTCAGCTTGAGTTCACTGTGTGCGGGGGATCGCACGCTGTTTCGCCCTCACCCCCAGCCCCTCTCCCACGCTGTGGGAGAGGGGAGCCGCGCGCGGACATGTTTGGAGTGCTGAAGCGGCAGCTTCAGCGTGGGCGTAAGCTCCGCTTCCGCACTCCACAATCCCCCTCTACCGCCTCGCCTTAAACGGGTAGGTTTTTTTGCGGGCGTGCCTGCTCACGGCGTTGCCGAGCAGGGCATTCCTGCCTCCATGCGAGCGAGACGCTCGCGCTCCCAGCATACGCAACGCTGGGAACGCGGGCGTCCCGCCCGCCAAGCCAACTACGTGAGAAAAAACCTACCCTCATTAGGGGGGACAGAAGGGATGAGGGCAACACGGCGCGCCTGCTTGCTCACGCATCCGCTGGGGGAAATCGCTCCTGCCGCAGCGACTCCGTGCCGAACCGATGTACCCTTATCAGCCCACTCCCCCGCGCGAAACGAATCTTTGCACGAATTGCCCCCTGAAATTCAGAAATTCTGAGTTTTAGGGCGGTTAGGACTTGACTTTTTTGATTCCGATGGGGTATCATGCGTAGCGTTATGAAAAAGCCGTATGCCCAACCGACGCGCTGCCCAATCTGCAGCGGGAAACTCATCGTGACGCAGGTCGCCTGCGAAGAGTGCGGCGTGACGATTCAAGGGCACTTCACGCCGAACCGCTTCGCGCAGCTCGACGAGGAGCAACTACAGTTTCTGGAGGTGTTCCTGCGCAATCGGGGCATGCTGGCGGGCGTCGAGCGCGAACTGGGGATTAGCTACCCCACGGCGCGCAACAAACTGGACGCGCTGCTGCTGGCGCTGGGGCTGACCCCTGCAACGACACAAGACTTGAACGGGCATCTCGCCGAGCAACGACGCCAAATCTTGGACATGCTGGAGCAGGGGATAATCACCGCCGAGGAGGCGGCGCGTAAACTGCGCACCCTACGCTGAAGGAGGAGGTAAAACCGATGACCGAACGACAACAGACGCTGCTTCGGATTTTGAACCTGATGCAGCAAGGCACCGTGACGCCCGAAGAGGCGGCGGATTTGATTGACGCGCTGTACGAAGTCGCGCCGTCCGCGACGCAACCCGAAAGCGAGGCGAGCCAATCGAACGGCAACGGCAGCGCGAACCCCGCGCGCGGGCTGTTCGACCAGATCCTGCGCGCCGTCGAGGAGACCATGCGCGCCACAGGACAAGCCGTGCGCAGCGTCAACTGGCAGCAAATCGGGCAAAGCGTGCGCGAACAAACCCAACGCGGACTCGACGAACTGCGCCGAACGCTCGATGAACTGGAAAAAGGCGACTGGTCCTTGGGACGGTGGGGCAAGTACGAAACCGACTTGCAGCAGACGATGGACTTCGCGATTGATGGGGGGCAATCGCTGTCCATCGATCTCCCCGCAGGCGACATCCATATCACAGGCGGTTTCGACGGGGGACGGGTCGAAGCCGACATCCGCCTGCGGGGAGCTTCCCAGCAGCGTGTGGAAGAAGCCAAGCAGCGCTACAGCCTGACCATCGAGCAGACCGACGCCGGCGTGCGCATCACCGCGCCCGAACTGGACGGCGACTTGCGCCAGAAGGTGAACCTGCGCCTGCGCATCCCGCGCCAAGTGAACCTGCGCGTACATCTGGAACATAAGGGCGACATCGAGGTCGAGAAGCTGGACGGCTCGGTTGACCTGCGCACCCCGCACGGCGACATCACCCTGCGCCACATCCGCGGCAGCGCAACTTTGGAGACCGTCAACGGCGACATCCACATTCACGACCTGCAAGGCGAGCGCGTCGTGATTACCGCTGTCAACGGCGACACGCTTCTGCGCGACCTGCAGGCGGACACCGTGCGTGTGCAACTCACTAACGGCGACATTGAAACCGAGCGCAGCGTTGCCCGTAATTTCACGGTGGAGACCGTGCGCGGCGACATTCGCTTAGACCTGATGACGCCTGTGCAAGGCGAAGTGCGCCTGACCACCGTGAAAGGCGACATCTCGGTGGAAGTGCCCGACGGCAACGACTGCCGCGTGCAGATGCACACAGTGTCGGGTGACATCGAATGCGGGCTGGAGTGCCGCGCGGTCGATTCAGGACGCGGCTACTACACAGGCGTTGCTGGCGACGGTACGGGAACCCTCGCGCTGGAGACCGTTCACGGGGATGTGCGCGTCGCGCTGCGAGCGCACGAGACGGCTTGAGCCAGCAACTCAAGGTGAGACCAATCGCCCCCGCGCCTGCGGGGGCTTTTTTTCGGGTATCCTACACGGCATGGAAGCGTTCGTTGCCGCGCTGACGGTCTTCGTGCTGGCGATATTCTTGGGCTTCGAAGTGATTACGAAAGTGCCCCCGACCCTACACACGCCGCTGATGTCGGGCTCGAACGCGATTTCGGGCATCACGATACTGGGCGCGATTCTGTCGGCGGGCGCGCAGCACACCACGCTGAGCGCGGTGCTGGGCACGCTGGCGGTCGCGCTGGCGACCATCAATGTGGTGGGCGGCTTTCTGGTCACCAACCGCATGCTGCAGATGTTCAAGCCGAGCCGCCGCGAACTGCCCGACCGTCAGGTAAAATAGTACGGGAGGCGCAACGATGCGAATCGAACTGCTGTATTACCCAGAGTGCCCGTCGCACGAGCGCGCGTTGGAGCTTCTCCGCGACGCGCTGGCGCTGGAGGGCATCCGCGCCGACATCGAAGTGATTCGCATCGACACGCAGCAGGAGGCGGAGCAGTATCGGTTTGTGGGGTCGCCCACGATTCGCATCGATGGGCGCGAGGTGCAGCCGCAGCCTCACTTACCCTATCGCCTGACCTGCCGCGCGTTCCTGCACGAGGACGGGCGACTCTCGCCCCTGCCCTCGCTTCAGACGCTGCGCGCCGCCCTGCGCAACACATTCCCTGAAGGAGGTGACGGTTATGGAAATCGGTCAATCGGCGTATGACTTCCAGCTGCCTGGTGTGGACGGCAAGACCTACTCGCTCAAGGACTTTGCCGACAAGCCTGTGCTGGTGCTCTTTTTCTGGTGCAACCACTGTCCGTATGTCAAGGCGTATGAAGACCGCGTGATTCAACTGGCGAGCGAGTTCAAAGACCGTGTGGCGTTTGTGGCGATTAACTCGAACGACCCGACCCAGTACCCCGAAGACAGCTTCGAGAACATGAAACGCATTGCCCAAGAGAAAAACTACCCGTTCCCGTACCTGTTCGACGAGACTCAGGCAGTTGCACGCGCGTACAAAGCCTCGCGCACGCCCGAATTCTTCGTGTTCGACGAGGAGCGCGACCTGAAGTATCACGGGCGACTCGACGACAACTGGGAGCATCCAGATCAAGTACGCCACGAGTATGTTCGGGATGCCATCCGCTGCTTGCTGGAGAACGACATCCCGCATGTCTCCCATGTGCCGCCTATCGGCTGCACGATTAAGTGGAAGCACTAAGCAACGGGCTGCGGATACAACCTGTCCGCAGCCCACTGTAGAGACAGTGGATGACGATCGAGAATACCTTCAAGCTCTGCTAATACCAATCGCTTGTCAAAGTTTACAAAAACAAGTGATACCAATCGCCGATCCAGAGTTCACAAAAAACAGGAGTTGACGACCCCCTCCTTAAGGTTCCCCCTGCGAGCAGGGGGAACCGAGTAGGCGCGCCTCGCGCGGTTCCCCTCGCGAAGCGGGGGGAACCTGTCCCGCTTCTCGGTTCCCCTCGCGAAGCGGGGGGAACCTAAAGGAGGGGGCAATTCATAGGCTCTGACTGCGCGATTCGTATAAAGCCTGTGCGAAATGTCAGCACCTACCAACCACAACTTGGAAAAAGTGGAGACGAAACTCACTCGTCGCGATGAATACACCTTTCTGGATAACTTGAAACGCGGGCGGCATCGCTGGCTGCGCTTGACCCCCGCTTACTCGGCGCGTCTGGTTGCCGAGCGTTTACAACACTACCCTTCCTCAACGCGCGTGTTAGACCCGTTCGGAGGCACGGGCACGACTGCGCTCCTCGCCGCGCAAATGGGCTATCATGCAACGCTGGTGGAGATTAACCCGTTCCTCGTCTGGCTGAGCCGCGCGAAGACGCGCCTCTACACGCCCGAGGCAACTCATCGTTCTACGGCGTGCTTGTGCCTGTAGAACAGATACTTGCGGAGTTTTTCGCTGAGCAAGGCTTTAGCAGTGTCGAAGTCGTTCCCCTTCGCAAAAGAAACTGCAAAAAGGAGTTGCGCGAGTTTGAGATTATCGGGCGACTCTAAGCGTGTGTTCAGAGAGGTATACTCCATCTGTGCCAAGCGTACCGGAGTTGCGCTATTTCGAGGCGTCGCCTGAAGCGCGCGCGGGAATCGTGGCGCAGCTGCGCACGGCTCTTGCCGAGCGCCCCGAAATCCGACTGGCGTATCTGCTGGGGTCGTTCGCGCAGGCGCGCCCCTTCCGCGATATCGACATCGCTGTCTACCTCGAGCCGACCTTCCTGCAATCGGTAGACCCCCTGCGCTACTGTTTTCAGCTGGCGGACGCGCTGGAGCGAGCAGTCGGCTACCCCGTGGATGTGCATCGGCTCAACGACGCGCCCTGCGGGTTCCGATTCAGCGCAACCTGTGGGCAGGCGCTGCTCAGCCGCGACGAGGCGTTCCGACTGGAGTGGACAGAGCGCACCTGGCACGAGTACGCCGATTTCGAGCCGTACCGTCGGATGTACCTGCGCGAGTGGCTGCGCCCGTTTCGGGAGCTGTATGAGCAATACGCAGAGGCTACTGACGCGAATCGGCGCGCTGCGCGATAACCTCCAGCGCGTGCGCGAGGGACTGCAGGACGCCGACGACGCGACCCTGCTGCGCGACCCGTGGCGACTGGCAGCGATCAAATGGCACTTGCTGCTGGCGATTGAGGACGCCTTCGCGCTGTGCAACCAGACGATAGCGATACTTGGCGGCGACGCGCCTACCGCCTACGCCGAATGCTTTGAGAAACTCGCCGCGCAGGGCGTCATCGACTCGGCGCTTGCCGAGCGACTGAAAGCGATGGCGCGGTTCCGCAACCTGCTGCTACACCGCTACTGGGAAGTGGACGATCAGCGTGTGCTGACGATTGCCCGCAACGACCTAAGCGATTTGGAACAGTTCGTGGGCGCGCTCAGCGTCCATTTCAATCTCGGCGTGTGAGACCCGCGCGGGTATAATACCCCCGATGGCAAAAATCGAGCTGGTCAACCGCAAGTTCCCCGACTGGTTGAAGGTGCGCCTGCCCAAGCCAGAGAAGGTGCAGCAAGTGGAGCAGATGATGCGCGAGGCGCGCCTGCACACGGTGTGTGAGAGCGCACGCTGCCCGAACCTGCCCGAATGCTGGTCGAAAGGCTCGGCGACCTTTATGATTTTGGGCGACATCTGCACGCGCCACTGCGGCTTCTGCGCCATCAAGACGGGCAAGCCGCTGGCGTCAGACCCCCAAGAGCCGCAACGCTTGGCGGACGCCGCGAAGCGCATGGGACTCAAACACATCGTGGTGACCTCCGTTGCGCGGGACGACCTGCCCGACGAAGGCGCAGGGCAGTTCGCCGCGACCATCCGCGCCCTGCACGCGACCATCCCCAACGCGATTGTCGAAGTGCTAACCCCCGACTTCAAGGCGAAAAGTTGGTGCATCCGCCGCGTGGTGGACGCCGAGCCAGAGATTTTCAACCACAACATCGAGACCGTCGCCCGCCTGCACGCCATCGTGCGCCCGCAGGCGCGCTATGACCGCTCGCTACAAGTGCTGGAGATGGTCAAGCAGATGAACCCCGCGATATACACCAAGTCGGGCATCATGCTGGGGCTGGGCGAGACGCGCGAGGAGGTGCTGCAGACCATGCGCGATTTGCGCAGCGTCGGCGTTGATGCGCTCACGATTGGGCAGTACCTGCGCCCGACCCAACGCCACTTGCCCGTGCAGGAGTATATCCATCCCGACCAGTTTGAGGAGTATCGCGTTTTGGGGGAGGAGATGGGCTTTCTGTTCGTCGCGTCGGGACCGTTCATTCGCAGTTCGTACAATGCGATTGCGTTCTCGCAGCGCGTGATGGCAGAGAGGCTCGCGAAAGTCGGTGCGGCAGAGAGCGCGTAGCCTGCTCTGGCGCGCGGGGCAGTTGGTGCTGATTGCGCTGCCCGTTGCGCTGCTGGGGCTGGCGGGGGCGATGTATCTGTGGCAGGTGAAGCTGGCGGTCGAGGAGAGCCTGCCGCCCGCGCTGCGCGACTACGCCCGCCGTCAAGCCCAGCTCGAGGTGCAGGTCGAGCGCGTCCGTCTGGGCTGGAACCGCATCCTGCTGACCTATCCCGAGGTGCGCACGCTGTCGGGCGAGCGGCTGCTGCGCGCCCGCTATCTGGAGGTGCGCCTGCCCGCCGACGGCGCGCCGTTGACCATCGAGTTAGACCGCCCCGAAGTGTGGCTGCAGCGTAATCGGCAAGGCATATGGAATATTGACCCGCTACTGCGCCAGCCGCGCCCGCCTGAGCCGACGCCGTTCACCTTCCGCGTGCGTGCGCAAGGGGGGACACTCTACTTCGACGACTTCCTGCCCGACGCGCCCGTGCGGGCAACCCTGTGGGCGCAGGAGTTCACCCTGAGCCAGCCGCGCATCGGGCAGGCGATTACCCTGCGGGGCGTCAGCGACGCGCTGGGCGATGTGCAGGCGCGCGCGCTTTCCGACGGCAAGCGGTGGCTGATTGAAATCGACGCGGCGCAGGTGCAGGGGGCGCGCTTCAAGCCCTACCTGCCGCGCACCGAGTTCGACCTCGCGCAGGCGACGGGGCAGGTGTCGGCGCAACTCGTGTACGCGCCTGACCAGCCGCTGCAGGTGCAGGGCGTCGCGCAAGGCGTCGCACAGGGGGCGACCTACCGCCGTAGACCGCTGCCGTGGCGCGAGGCGGCGTTCGCGCTGGCGTTCACCGAGTCGCACATCGGCGGTGTCGTGAATACGCGCGACGGCAGCCTGCGCGTGCAGGGCGTTGCGGATTGGTCTGGGCGCGCGGTGCAGGTGGACGCGCGGGCGCAAGCCGTCGGCGAGGACGCCGCCGCGCTGTGGCGGCTGCTGCGCGACGACCCGCCGAGGGTGCAGGGACGCTACCATGCGCAACTGCGTGTGCAAGGCGCGCTGGACGACCTGCAGGCGCAGGGAACGGTCGCCCTGGCACAGGTGCGCACCCCACAGGGCGACTTGCGCAACCTCCGCAGCCCTGTCGCCTTCGCGGGAGGGCAACTGCTGTTGCCCGCGCTGTCTGCCGAGTACGCAGGGCGCACGGTGCAGGGCAAGCTGTGGCTGGACACGCGCCCCGACACGCCCGAACTGCGCCTGTACGCGCAGGCGAATCGCCTGCCCCTGCAGCGCGTGCCCGCCCTGCGCGAGGCGCAACTCAGCGGCGAGGCAGATGTGTCGCTGCTGGTCTACGGACGCCTTGACACGCCGACAGTAGAGGCGAACCTGCGGATGGACGCGCTGCGCTACGCGAACCAGCGCATCGGCGGGCTGCGCGCACGGGTGCAGTACGCCGACGGCGCGCTGACCATCCCGCTGGCGACGCTGCAGGGCGCACTCGGCGCGGTGTACCTGTCGGGCGAAGTGCGCGACCTCACAAGCGACAACCCGCGCTTCGACCTCAGCGTAGACGCCAACGAGGTTGACCTGAACCTGCTGGCGCAACTGCTGGGCGACGCCAACGGCGCGGACGAATCGCTGCGACTGGACGGCGTCGGCTACCTCACAGCGCGGGTGCGCGGCAGCCTCCAATCGCCTGAAGCGGTCGCCGAGGCAGTCGTGTTCGATGGGCGCGTGGGCGACCTCGGCGCGGAAATCGCCGTCGTGAACCTGAACCTGTTGGAGCGCGAACTGCGCATCACGCAGGCGCAGATCCTGCGCCGCGCAGCACAACTGATTGCATCGGGCGCAGTGCAACTGCCTGAAACGCCCGACCAGCCCCCGCGCTTCCAACTCGCGGGCGACCTGTACGAGTTCGACTTGGCGAGCATCCCCGACTGGCTGCGCCGCGAACTGCCGTTGACGGGGTTGGCGTCGGGCAGGTTCGAGGCGCAGGGCGAGCCGCAGGCGTGGCAACTCCGCGCGAGCCTCTACGCCGAGAGCCTGCAGTACGACCAGATCGTCGCGCGCGACAACACGGCGCAGGTCATCGTGCAGGCGCGGGACGGCGCGGTGCAGGTCGATGTGGTCTCGGCGCAGGCGCGGGTAGGCGACGGCGCGTTGCTTGCCCGCGGGCAGTGGCGTAGCAACGGGCAGTTCGAGGCGCAGTGGCTTCTGGAGAACGCCGCGCTGGACGCGCTTGCGCCCTACCTGCCTGTGGAGTACCGCCTCACGGGGCGGGCAACCGTGAAGGGCGAGGCGTCAGGCACGCCCGATACGCCGAATGTGCGCGTGCAACTGCAAGGCAACCAAATCGCCCTCAACGGCGCACTGCTGGGCGATGTGGAGGGGTGGGCCGCGTTCGAGGCTAATCCATCCACACGGTACGCTACGCCTGCGGGGGTAATCTTACAGCAAGGGGAACAAGAAGTCGAGAACCCCCTCCTTAAGGTTCCCCCTGTAAACAGGGGGAACCGAGCGGGCGCGTGGTTCGGTTCCCCTCGCGAAGCAGGGGAAACCTCAGCGGGCGCGTGGTTCGGTTCCCCTCGCGAAGCGGGGGGAGCTTTTCAGGGCGCGCTTCTCGGTTCCCCTCGCGAAGCGGGGGGAACCTTAAGGAGGGGGGTGGAGGTAGTCCAAAACTTTCCCTACGCGGAGCAAAGCGGGGGCAACCTCACCGCCGATTTCACCCTCCGCACCCCCGACGGCGAGGCGCGCCTTGTCCTGCACGAGTGCGACCTGCAGCGTCAGCAGGTGCGCCTGACCGCTGAGACGAGCGCGCTGCCCATCGAGTGGCTGCAGCGGGTGGTTCGCGCTGTGCCCGATGCGCTGCCGCCCGCCGTCGCCGAGCGCATCGAGACGCTGCAGGGCAGGGTGCAGGCGTCCCTGAGCCTTGAGGGCGCGATGCGCGAACCGCTTGCCCAACTGCGCCTGAACGCCGAGCAACTGGCGTGGCGCGCCCAATCGCTGGGGAGCCTCAGCCTGCAGGCGGAATGGGTCGGGCTGTCCAGCGGGGACGCCCCCGACGCCGACACCGACCTCGCCCGCGCGGTGGAGACCGTCCGCCGCCTGCGCACCCAACGCGCCGCGCTGCAGCAACTGCGCTGGCAAGCCGAGACCGCACGCCTCGAGGCACAAGCCCGCTACACGCCCGAACGCCTCACCGCCGACCTCGAAGCCGCGCAACTGCCCCTGCGCTGGGCGCGCCTGTGGGATCCCAGCCTGCCCGAAGTCGACGGCGCGTTCGACCTGAGCCTCGTCGTTGACGGCGCGCCCGAATCGCCTGAACTGACCCTCAGCGCGACGCTAAGCCAACTCAACTACGCAGGCTACACCGTCGACCAAATCCTGTTCAGCCAAATCGAAGTGCGCGAGGGCGCGATACAGACCGACGACGCGCTAATACGCATGGGCGACTACCAAGCGCGCCTGTCGGGACGCCTACCATTTCGCTGGTTGCCAATCGCCATCCCCGACGACGAGCCGATTCGGATACAGGCGCGCCTGCGCGAGCAGCCCCTCACGATTCTGAGCCTCGTCGCGCCGATTGACCCCGCCCGCACGCAGGGCGCCATCGACGCGCTGCTGGAGATCGAAGGCACGCTTGCCGAGCCGCAGCCGCGCGGACGCCTCACCATCACCGACGGCGCACTCGCGCTGCAGGATTTGCGCACTGCCCTGCAGGGCATCGGGCTGCAGGTGGCGTTCGACGGGCGTGAGGCGCGCATCGTGCAGGCGCAGGCGCGGTCGTCGGAAGGCGGCAGCCTGCGCATCGAGGGCGGCGTTGACCTATCGGGCGAGCAGGCAGTTGCCAACCTCACCCTGCGCGCCGACGGGCTAACCCTCCGCGAGCCGAAGTTGCCCGTGCTGGAGGGCAGCGCGCAGGCGGTTGTTTCGGGCGCGGTGCAGGTGCAGGGCGCGCTGACCGAGCCGCAGGTGCAGGGCGCGCTGCGCGTGCAGCGGGGCTTCCTGTACCTGCCGCCCGAACTGCCCGAACGCACGGCAGGCGAGCCGCTGCCCATCAACCCGCGCTTCGACCTGCGCGTGGACATCGCCGACGAGTTCACCCTGCGCAACCCGAACCTCGACGCCCGCATGGAAGGCGCGCTGCAGATTGGCGGCGCGCTGCAGGCGCCGAGTCTCGCGGGCGAATTCAACCTGCGCAGCGGCGCGCTCAGCCTGCCTACCGCGCGCCTGCGCATCGAACCCGACAGCGTCGCCCGCCTGAACTACCCCTTCACTAACGCCGCAGGCGAGACCATCGCCCGCATCGAACTGGATGTGCGCGCCAGCACAAGCGTCGTCGCGCCCGACTTCACGGGCGACCCCATCCGCTACCGCGTAGAAGTCGATGTGCGCGGACCGCTGGACGACCCCGAACGGCTGCAATTGACCGCGCGTTCCGACCCGCCTGGCTTGTCGGAGCAGCGCATCTTGAGCCTGCTGGGACGCGGGCAGGTGCTGGCGGCAATCGCGCGTGGCGACGACCCCGCGCGGGTATTCCGCGAGCAACTCGGCGACATCCTCACCGCCCAAGTGCTACCTGGACTGCTTGCGCCGCTGGAGACAGGCATCGCCGACGCGTTCGACTTGGAACAGTTCACGCTGGACTACACGGGACTGCGCCCCGCCAGCCTCTACCTCGTCAAGAACCTCTTCGACGGCGTCGGAATCGCCTATCGGCGTGGGATTGGCGTGGCGGGCAACGAATATCAAGCGCGCCTCTTCTACCGCCTGCCGTTTCGGAATCGCCTGCTGCAGCGGCTGCGCGTCGGCTTCGGCTTCGACCACACGGGCAACCGATTCGTGTTCATCGAGGGCAGCCTGCTGTTTCGATGAAACCTTTCGGGGCAGTCGCGCCTCTAACCAAGTGGAACCATGCGCCGATACGCACTTTGGATACTCTGGCTGATGGCGATTGTCGCGCTGTTGGGGGCGACCCGCGCGCGCATGCAATCAACCGCCGACGCAGACGCCTGCACCTCGTACATCTACTGGGAGTCGCCCCTGCTGAAGTAGCTACTCCCACACGAGGAACGGGTTGAACTTCGTGTCGGTGTCGTAGACATCGACGCCCTCGCGCGCCTTCAGAAAGCCGACCACGAGGTAGGTGACGGGCGTTGCGAGCGCCTCATACAGCGTCTTCGCGCCCCACTCGATCAGGCTGACTTTGACCAACTCCGCCGTCGGGTAGACCCCTGCAAACGCAACCGCGGTGAAAATCGCCGTGTCCAGCAGCTGGGCAATCATCGTGGAGCTGACGGTGCGCGTCCAGAGCCAGCGCCCGCGCGTGGCGATTTTGAGCTTCGCCAGCACATACGAGTTGGTGAACTCGCCCACCAGATACGCCACCAGCGAGGCGAGCATCAGGCGCGGCGCAACGCCCAGCACCGTCGCGAACGCCTCCTGATGCTCGTAGAACGGCGCGGGGGGCATCGCGATTGCCGCGCTGATAATCAGCACAACCAGCAGGTTGCACGCGAAGCCAATCCAAATCACCAGCCGCGCCCGACGATAGCCGTACACCTCCGTCAGCACATCGCCGATAATGTAGCTGACGGGGAAAATCACAATCGCTGACGACAGCACCAGCCCGCCGACGCTAATCAGCTTCGCCGCGATGATGTTCGACACCAGCAGACTCGTCAAAAACAGCGCGACCACCATCACGAACCAGATGGAGTAGCCGCGCTCTACCGAACCTTCCAGCGAAACCTTCGGCAACGGTCGCACACGCGAATTATACCGCCCATAGCAGGAACTTTCGGCAGTGCGGCGAATCTGTATCGCACGATGACGCAAGCACAACTTGGGACGCAACCGACCGCAGGCGACGGAGCGGCGACAGAGTTCGTGGTGCGCGTGCGCGATGTGGTCAAAGAGTACCAGATGGGCAAACTGACCGTGCGCGCGCTCGACGGCGTGAACCTTGACATCTATCGCGGCGAGTACCTCTCGATTATGGGACCCTCGGGGTCGGGCAAAAGCACGCTGTTCAACATGATTGGCGGGCTGGACAAGCCGACTTCGGGGTCGGTGTTTATCGACGATGTGGACATGGCGCAGCTGGATCCGCAGGAGCTGGCGTTTTTGCGGTGCCATCGGATTGGCTACATCTTCCAGACCTTCAACCTGATCCCCGTGATGACCGCGCTGGAGAATGTGACGCTGCCGATGGTGTTCGCGGGCGTCAACGCCGACGAGGCGCGCGAGCGCGGGGTGGAGCTGCTGACGCTGGTCGGGCTGGGCGGACGCCTGCACCACAAGCCGACCGAGCTGTCGGGCGGACAGCAGCAGCGCGTCGCCATCGCACGCTCGCTCGCGAATAACCCCTCCATCATCCTCGCCGACGAGCCAACGGGCAACCTCGACCTCAAAACAGGCAAGGAAATCATCGAGCTGCTCAAGCGACTCAACAAAGAGCGCGGCGTGACCATCATCTCCGCCACGCACGACCTCAAGATGCTCGACATCTCCGACCGCATCGTGTGGATACGCGACGGCAAGATCGAGCGCATCGAAAAGCGCAGCGAGCTGCAACTCAAGGTCGGCGAGGTGGAAGGCGAAGCGGGCTAATGGACGCCTACATCGACGGGTTTCTGGACTATCTGGCGCGGGAGCGGCAGGCGTCGGCGCACACGGTGAACGCCTACGCCGTCGATCTGCGCCAGTTTTGCGACTACCTGCAGCGATCAGGGCGCACTGACCCCGACGACTGGGACGCCACGCTCTGGGAAGGGTTTATGCACTACCTGCGCCGACGGTCGATGAGCGAATCCAGCATCGCCCGCAAGCTCAGCGCGGCGCGGGCGTTTTTGAAGCACCTCTATCGGCGCGGGGTTTTGGAACACGAGCCGCCCGACGCGCTGGCGACCCCGCGCGTGCATCGCGCCCTGCCCAGCACGCTCACCCCGCACGAACTGCGCCGCCTGCTGCTCCAGCCTCCGCTGGATACCCCACACGGGCTGCGCGACCGCACGATGTTGGAGACGATGTATACGACGGGCATGCGCGTCTCGGAACTGCTCGGCTTGACGCTGGAGCAACTGAACCTCAGCGAGGCGTTAGTGCGCGTGGCGGGCAAGCGCGGGCGCGAACGGTGGCTGCCCCTGCCCACCAGCACGGTTCACTGGCTGCAGCGGTATCTCAGCGACGCACGCCCCAAACTCGCCCGCCCTAAACGCCCCTGCAACGCGCTGTTTCTGAACGACCGCGGCGCACCGCTGAGCCGAATCAGCTTCTGGAACAAACTCAAAGAGTATGCCGCCAGCGCGGGCATCGAGAAAAATATCTCGCCCCACACCCTGCGCCACTCGTTCGCCGTGCATCTGCTCAATGGCGGGGCAGACCTCCGCGCCGTGCAGGAACTGCTCGGACACGAAGACATCAGCACGACCCAAATCTACACCCAAGTCAGCCTCGACCGCCTCAAAGAGGTCTACAAAAAGGCGCATCCGAGGGGGTGAACGACTCGTCCTACTGGGACAGGCGTATCCCCATCACTCGATAGCCACCCTCAGTGTAAACTACCTCCAGCACAATCGTGGCGTTGTGGAGCCATCCGAAGCGCACCTGATACTCTATCTCGAAAAAGGGCGTGGAGAACGACGACTTGCCCGAACGGGTCGCGCCGAATTCGAGAATTCTCCCTGCCCGTTGGAAACGCCAGTTTTGCGGTCTACCTGAACTGTGGGTCAGATGTAGCCAACGCGCCCAGAGGTGTGCCGCGCAGTTGGGGCAGTACGCCAGTTGCTTAAACTGGGGTTGGTTTAAGCGGACGAGTGCGTCGATTGCGGCGTCGCCAACGCGCTTCGCCTCTGGTAGCGCCTGCATCGTTTGCCACGCAAAGAACACTGCAAGGGTGATTAGCACAATCCCCCCGCCGACGGTCGCCCACAAGTAGGGCTTGTAATACCTCGCGGCGTTGCGCATGCGCGCCTCCTTCCACTCCAGCGCACGCAGATTATACCCGCATGGATGGAGTTCGCTGCTGTTCTATTCGTATTGTCGGAGCATCTGCTCGGCTTCGGCGCGGGTGACCAGCACTTGGCGAGGCTTCGCGCCGTCCAGCGGTCCCACGATGCCCCGCCGTTCCATGAGATCCAGCAACCGCGCAGCGCGCCCGTAGCCGATTTTGAACCGCCGCTGCAGCATCGAGGTGGACGCCTGCCCGTGCGCCACGACCAAGCGCACCGCCGCAGGGTACAGTTCGTCGTCGGCGTCGTCCTCCTCGAACTCGCCGCCGATGGGCGCGTCGAAGTCGGTCGGGTGCAGTAGGTAGGTCGGCGATTCCTGCGCGCGCCAGAAGTCCGCCAACGCCTCAATTTCGCCCTCCGTCACGAAGCAGCCCTGAATGCGCGTCGGCTTGGAAGCGTCAATCGGCAAAAACAGCATATCGCCGCGCCCCAGCAGCCGCTCCGCGCCGACCATATCCAGGATCGTGCGGCTGTCCACTTGGCTGGAGACGGCGAACGCGATTCGGCTGGCGATGTTCGCCTTGATTGTGCCCGTGATGACATCGACGGAGGGGCGCTGCGTGGCAATGACGAGGTGGATGCCCGTTGCGCGGGCGAGTTGCGCCAGCCGCGCGATAGAGGTCTCCACCTCCGACGCGGCTTGCATCATCAGGTCTGCCAACTCGTCGATGATGACCACCACATAGGGCAGGCGTTCGTCGTCGGGGGCGCGCTCGTTGTAGCCCTGAATGTTGCGCACGCCCTTCTCGGCGAACAGGTCGTAGCGCCTGTCCATCTCCTTAAGCAGGGCGCGCAGCGCGCCCGCCGCCAACTTCACATCGCGCACCACAGGGCACATCAAGTGCGGGATGCCATCGAACAGCGTTAGCTCCACGCGCTTGGGGTCAATCATCACGAAGCGCAACTCGCGCGGGGTGGCGCGGAACAGCAGGCAGGCAATCATCGACAGCAGGCACATGCTCTTGCCCGAGTTGGTCGCGCCGCCAATCAGCAGGTGTGGCATGCGGGCAAGGTCGGCGTACTTGGGCGCGCCTGCGACATCCTTGCCCAACGCGACGGTCAGCAGGCTCGGCGCGTTCCAGAACTCGGCGTTCTCCATCACCTCGCGCAGCGCGACCACATGCGGGTGGTCGTTGGGCACCTCCACGCCGATTGCGCTCTTGCCAGGGATGGGCGCCTCCACGCGCACGGCGATCGCCGCCAACGCCATCGCGAGGTTGTCCGCCAAGTTCACCACGCGATTGACCTTGATGCCTGGCGCGAGTTGAATCTCGTAGCGGGTGACGGTCGGTCCGTGCGCCACTTCCACGACATTTGCGTCGATGCCGAAGTCCTGTAGGGTCTCTTCCAGTTTGGCGATTTTCTCTTTGATTTCGGCTTGGTTGCGTTTGGGCGGCGCGGGTGGCTCGCGCAGCAGCGACAAGGGCGGCAGGGTGTAGTTGCCCGACGCGCTGGGGGTGGGCAGGGCGGGTTTGGGCGCGTCGCGCGTGTCGGCGGTGGCGGTATCGGCGACGGGTGTGCTGGCGCGTTCGGGGGAGGGCGTGTCGGCGCGGCGGGTCGCAGTGTCGGTTGTGCGCGGGGCGACGACGGCGCGTTCAGATACGCTCTGGCGTCGCTCGTCGGACTTGCGCTGCGCACGCTCGGAGACCTTGCTGGCAGCGCTGCTGGCTACCGAGGCAACCGTCTTGGTGGCGTTGGACGCGCCACGCCAGCCGTGCCACACTGCGCGCCCGACCCCGCGCAGCACCTGCGCCAGCGGCAGGTTGAACAGCATCAGCAGACCCAGCACGCCCAGCGCGCCCAACACCACACCCTTCGCCTGACCCAGCGCGAGGTGCAGCACATAGCCCAGCACCGCGCCGAGATAGCCGCCCGACGCCCGCAGCGCGTCCGCCGCGAACCAGTCGCCCGACGCGCTCGGCTGCGCCAGCCAGCCCAGCAGCGCAAGGTACACGATTAGACCGCCCGTCAGCACTTCGGGCAGCGCAAGTTTGCCGTAGCCGAATACCAGCGCGCCCGCCGCGACCCACAGCACCACAGGCAGCAGGAACGCGCCGTTGCCAAACAGCAGTTTCAGCCCGTCGCGCAGCGCCGCGCCCACCACCCCACTGTTGGGCACGGTCAGGCTCACCAGCGCCACCAGCCCCAGCAGCGCGAGTCCAATCGCGATGCGGTCGTAAAACTGTTGCGGTCGCTCTTTGGGTGCATCGGCGACCTTGCGCTTGCCCGCGCCGCGCGCCTTGCCATTGCGTTTCTTGGACGCCATGCTCTCACCCAGCCTGTTGCGCACGGAATCATGCGCCAGCCCTACCGATTGTACCCGATAGGGGCAGGTTTCGCAACGGGGCGCGCGCGGTGGGCGTCACCCGTTCCGCCGCGCGAAGTCCCGCATAAAGTCGCACAACGCCTGCACGCCCTCAATCGGCATCGCGTTGTAAATCGACGCGCGGCAGCCGCCGACCGAGCGATGCCCCTTGAGTTCGTGCAAGCCGTGCGCCTGCGCCTCCTGCAGGAACTGCTTCTCCAGCGCCTCGTTCGGCAAGCGGAAGGTGACATTCATCACCGAGCGGTGTTCGGGGTGCGCGTGCCCGCGATAGAAGCCGCCGCTCTCGTCAATCACTTGATACAGCAGGCTCGCCTTCTCGCGGTTGATTCGCGCCATCTGCTCCAGCCCGCCGATGGTGTGCAGCAGCCAGCGCGTGACCAGCATCACGATGTAAATCGCGAACACGGGCGGGGTGTTATACAGCGACTTGTTCTCGGCTTGGATGCGGTAGTTGAGCATCGCGGGCAGGGTTTCGGGCGCGCGTTGCACCAAATCGTCGCGGATAATCACCATCGTCACGCCTGCGGGACCCGCGTTTTTCTGTGCGCCTGCGTAAATCAGCGCGTAGCGGGTGATGTCCACAGGGCGCGACAGGAAGTCGGACGACATATCGCACACCAGCGGCACATCGCCGACGGGCGGCTCGGTCGGGAACGCTACGCCCTGAATCGTCTCGTTGGAGGTGAAATGCGCGTAGCGGGCGTTGGGGTCAATTGTGTATTCGTCGGGGCGGGGGGTGCGGACGAAGTTCTCGGGCTTGCCGTTCCATATGGCGCGCGCCTTGCCGATAAGTTGCGCCTCTTTCAGGGCTTTCTCGCCCCACGAGCCTGTGATGAGGTAGTCCGCGCTTCCGTCGCCGAGCAGGTTCATCGCAACCATCGCGAACTGCAGGCTCGCACCGCCCTGCAGAAACAGCACATGGTAGTGTTCGGGGATGTTCAGCAGTTGGCGCAGGTTCGCCTCCGCCTCTTGGATAATCGCGTCGAAGTGCTTGGAGCGGTGGCTAATCTCCAGCACCGACGCGCCCACGCCAGGCAGGCAAAGCAAATCGCGCTGCGCCTCTTCCAACACAGGCAGGGGCAACACGCCTGGTCCTGCCGAAAAGTTCCACACGCGCTGGGTCATCGTCGTCCTCCTGCGGAAAGGATACCTGACGGCAGCCTGCGCAGGTACAATTACCGCGTGGCGTACATCAGCCTCTACCGCAAGTATCGGGCGCAGGATTTCGAGGAGCTGCTGGGGCAGTCCCATGTGACGGTCACCCTGCGGAACGCGATTCAGCAGGGTCGGCTGGCGCATGCGTACCTGTTCTGCGGTCCGCGCGGCACGGGCAAGACCTCCACCGCGCGCCTGCTCGCCAAGTCGCTCAACTGCGAGCAGGGTCCGACGCCCAACCCGTGCAAGGTGTGCCGATTCTGCCGCGCCATTCAAGAGGGCAACTGCGTCGATGTGGTCGAGATGGACGCCGCCTCCGAGACCAGCATCGACGATGTGCGCACCTCGATTATCGAGAACGCGAAGTACCCGCCGATGGAGGCGCGCTACAAAATCTACATCATCGACGAGGTGCATGACCTCTCGGCGAAGGCGTTCGACGCGCTGCTGAAGACCATCGAGGAGCCGCCCCCGCATGTGGTGTTCATCTTGGCGACGACGGAGTTCCATCGCGTGCCGCCGACGATACGCTCGCGCTGCCAGCGGTTCGATTTCCACAGGGGCACGATTGCCGACATCACGCGACGACTGGAGCAGGTACTAACGGCGGAGGGGTTCACGGCGGAGCCTGCGGCGCTGCATCTGGTGGCGCGGGCAGCGGACGGCTCGTGGCGCGACGCGCTCACCGCGCTGGAGCAGGTCATCGCCTTCAGCGAGGGCGGCACAATCACGGCGCAGACGGTCTACAACGCGCTGGGACTGCTGGAAGACGAGACGCTGATGCAACTCACGGACGCCCTGCTGGAGCGCGACGCGGGCAAGGCGTTGCACCTGTTGGAGGGGCAGATGCTGTTGGGGCGCGAGCCGCGCGTGTTCGCCGAATCGCTCATTCAGCACTGGCGCGCGCTGATTCAGGCAGCCCTGCACGCGCACGACCGAGCGGGCGCGTATGACCCGACGGTGTGGAGCGCGATGATCGAGCAGGCGCGTCGGGCGGGTATCCCGCGCCTGCTGGCGTGGTGGGAGCAGATGGCGGGCGCACTGAGCGAGATGCGCACTTCGGGTTCGCCCCGCGCGATTTTGGAGCTGTACCTGTTGCGCTTGGCGTGCGAGCCGAGCGTTGCGCCCGCGCCGCAGTATGTCGCCTCTGTGCAGCCTGCCGCGCCGACGCCGCGCCCCGTCCCGCCTGCGCCGTCCGCTGCTTCACCCCCTGCGCCAGCACCCCGCGCGTCCCAACCTGCTCCGACAACCGACTCGGCGACCGCGCTGCCCGTAGACCCCACGACGGCGAACCAACTCTGGCAGCAGCGTGTGGAGGAACTCGTGCAGCGCAGCCCTGCGGGAAGGATACACCTGCGCGGCTCGCGGCTGGAACTGGACGGTGGTCTTGTGCGCGTGGTGTTGCCGACGCGGTTCGGCTATGAGTATTTCAAGCAGCAGGCGCGCCGCGAGTCGAACTTGATTGAGGAGGTGCGCAAGACGCTGGGCGCGCCGAACGCGCCTGTGCAGCTGGCGTACTCGGACGAGGCGCGCCCCGAAGAGCCGCCCCTCACACCCCCGCCCCCCGCCGAACGCGAACTGGAAGGCGAGGAACTCGTGAACGAACTCCTGCACGCGCTCAACGGGCACGAGGTGGACGCTGGGGAGGAGTGAGATCTATATGAGGATACAGAAGCCATCACTGCGTCAGACAGCCGAGCAAGCCGCGCAGCGGGCGGATGCGATTCTGTTTGAGCTTCAGAGAACCCCGCCCTTGCTGGATGTGTGGTGCAGGCTCGGCGTCGTATGGACGAAGCTGGGCAAGCCCGAACGCGCCCAGAACGCCTTTTCGGCGGCGCGCGCCCTACTCGCCGAGTTGCCCTGCGACGACACGCCCGGGGCGCGCCTCGACATGGAGTACGCCTGCACGCTGCTGGGGATGGCGCTTGCGTTGGCAGGGCAGGTGGAGCAGGCGCGTCAGCTTGTGGCGACCACGCCCTGCATCGAGCGCGACACGGTGCTACAACGGATGGCTGCGCGCTGTACGAGCGTCGGTAGCCTACAGGAGTCGCTCGCAATAGCGCGTGCTATCCAAGACCCCACTACTCAAGGAATGGTGCTTGAGCCGCTTGCCAAAGCGGCGGATGAGAGTCGCCAGTTCGCGCTGCGCGACCAAGCACTCGCGCAGATGCGCAACCCGCTGCGCCGCGCCGACACGCTGTATCATATCGCCCGTCGTCGGCTGGAGAATCGCGCGTTTGCGGAGGCGCGCGCCCTGCTGCGCGAGGCGACCCACGCTGTGCGTGCGACTCGAAAGCTGCCCGAACGCGCGGACTGGCTCACCCGACTTGCAACGGCGTACATCGAAGCGCAAGCCCCACAGGACGCGCTGCCGCTGCTCGCCGAAGCCGAGGCGCTGTTGCCCAAGTTAGAGCCGTATACACGGGCGCGTGTGGGGTGCCGAATCGTGCAGGGCTACGCACGCTTGGGGCAGCGGGCGCGCGCCCAGCAACTGCTGCAGCGACTCGCGCCGCTCACCAAGCAGGCACGCGCACAGGACTCCCTGCGTCAATTCTTTGCAGAAGCTCACGCATCGTTGGGCGACTATGCACAAGCCGAGCAATCTGTGCGGCGCATCCAAGACGCACGCATCCGCGCCGACGCTTGGCTGCGCCTCGCACGCGCCCTACTGGAGGCGAATCGGCTCTCTGAAGCGGCACGAATCGTGCGCCTGGCGCATGAAACCGCCCTGAAAGCCAACCTTAATGGCTATTCCGTCGTCGATGCCCTGATTGACTACGGACAGTACGACATGCTCGCCAAACTGCTGACGCCCCAGAACTGGTTGCGCCTCAAGGGAAGGCAGGAATGGATACTCTACCGATTGATCGAGAAGGGGCAGTGGCAGTTGGCGGCGTCGTATGCGCCGCGCATAGAATCCGCCCGCGAGCGCGAGCAGGCGTATCTCTCGCTGGCGCTTGCACGAGCGCGCGCGAATGACCTTGACAAAGCACAGGCGTTCCTCTCGCGGATTGCGTCGCCGCTGGGACGCTTTTGGGGCTACTGGGCGCTGGTGATGGAGAAGCCTGCTGCAGCGCCGTCGCTGATACCGACGCTGGAGTCGCTCGCCGAGCTAATCGAGCCGCCGCGTGCGCGGCTAACCGCGCGGCTGGGGATGGCGTTTGCTCGCATCCGCCTTGACCAGAAGGCGGCTGCCGTCGTGTCGCTGGAGCAGGCTGCTGCGATACTGGCGTCGCTTCGGCTATTGCCAGAGGAACGCGCGATTTATCTGCCGCTGCTGGCGCTGGGCTGGGCGCAGTGTGGACATTCTCACCGCGCTGCTGAAACACTACGGTCGCTTGTAGAGGACGCCGAACTGCAGCGCGAGGTGGGCGTCTCCTTCGCTGCGCGATGCCTCGCAGAGTTGGGCAACGCGCAAGCCCTCATCGACGCCGCGCCGACCATCGAGCAGCTGCGCGGATCAGGACTCGATACCCACCGCGCTTGGGCGTCTGCACTGCTCGCCGTCGCGGAGGCGTTGCTTGATATTCCTCCCTACTCGGCTGCGGAAGAGATCCCGTACCACATGTTCGGCAGCTTTTTCATGCAGTTGACAGGCGCGGAGGCGTTTGACCCGTACAACTTGACCCTGCCGCTGTTCACGGGCGAGATGCCTGAGCAAAACGAACGCGAGGAACAGTAGCCTACCGACTCTCCCGCCCGAACAGAGTGCGCACGGGGATTGCCCATTCAGGCGCGAACAGGGGCGCGACGGTTTCGTCGGGCGTGTAGATGCGCTGTGCGCGGTAGCCCATGCTCGACGGCTCCCGATAGACCTCCAGCACGCGCTCGCGCAGGTTCAGGATCCAGCACTCAGGCACGCCCGCCTGCGCGTAGAGCGGCAACTTGCGCGTGCGGTCGAACTCCAGCGTCGTGTCGGCGACCTCCACCACCAGCAGCGCGTGCGTCGGGTGCTGCGCGAGGTAGTCTTCGGGGTCGCCCGACACGACGGCGAGGTCGGGCACAAGCTCGCTGTCGCCTAAGCGCAACGGGTTCTGCACGCGGGCATGGTAGTGCGGCAGTCGCTCCTGACGGCGCAGCACGCGGCTGGCAACCTCCACCGTGACGCTGTGTTCGGGACCAATCGGCGGCATGGCGTAGATGTCTCCCTCGATGAGTTCGTAGCGCGTGGCATCGTCCAGGAAGCCCAACGCGCCCAAGCGGTGGAACGCTTCGGGGGTGAACCTGTAGCGTCCCACAGTGGCAGGCGTTTCGGCGCGTCGCGCATGCGCCGTGCGGGAACGGGTCTTCGCCATCGGCAGGAGTATACCCTACGGCGTCAGGGCGGGCAGCGCGCCCTGCAGGTCGCGGATCAGGTCGTCGGGGTTCTCCAGCCCGATGTAGATGCGGAACAGCCACGGCGCAGGCTCCGTGTCGGCTTGTGCCCAGCCCAGCAGCAGGCTCTCGTAGCCGCCCCAGCTGCAGCCGAATCGGAACAGGCGCAGGCAATCGGCGAAGGCATACGCCTGCTCCGCGCGGATGGGGTGCGTCTCAAAGCTGAATAGGCTGCCGTAGCCGCGCATCTGCTTGCGCGCCAGCGCGTGCTGCGGGTGCGAGGGCAAGCCAGGGTGGTTCACCCGCGCGACCTGCGGCTGCTGCTCCAGCCATTCGGCGACCTGCAGCCCGCTGTGGTGGGCGCGCGTCATCCGCACGGGCAGCGTGCGCAACCCGCGCAGCAGCAGCCACGCCCCGAACGGCTCCAGCACCCCGCCCAGCAGCGAACGGGTCTGGCGCACCTGCTCGATGTGTTCCGTGCGCCCTGCGACCACGCCCGCCAGCAGGTCGCTGTGCCCGCCCAGATACTTGCTCGCGCTGTGCAGCACGAGGTCTACCCCCAGCGCGTGCGGGTTCTGGTAAATCGGCGTCGCCCAGCTGTTGTCGCACAGGGTCAAGATCCCGCGCTCGCGCGCCAGTGCGCTCACCGCCGACAGGTCTTGCAGGTGGAACACCATGCTGGCGGGGCTTTCGAGGTAAATCATGCGCGTGTTTGGTTGCAGAGCGCGTTCGAACTCATCGGGGCACTTGCCCGCCACAAAGGTCGCCTGCACCCCGTAGCGCGTCAGCCACGATTCGAGCAGCGTGCGTGTGGGGGGATACGCGCTCTCGACGCACACCACATGGTCGCCCGTGCGCGTGAAGGTCAAAATCGCCGAGGCAATTGCCGCCATGCCCGATGCGAAGCAGAGCGCGTCTTCGGTCTGCTCCAACGCCGCGAGTTTCTGCTCGGCAAGGCGCACGGTGGGGTTCGACTCGCGCGTGTAGACATAGCCTGCGTCGTTCAGCCCGCCCTGCTCGTTGCGCACCCGCAGCGAGGGCGCGGTAAAGAGCGTCGTCTGCACAATCGGGGGCGTCACCGAGCCGTAGGGGAACGGCGTCTCCTCGCCCAAGTGCTGCAGCAGCGTCTCCAAACTCAGGTCATGCTCCATCGCGGCGGGGGTATTGTACCCGTTGCGGGTGCAATTGCGCTGGCGCGGTTGTCAGCGCGTCAGCGCGAGTTCGCCTTTGGCGACGGCGAGCAGTTCGTCCATCGTCGTCTCAGCGACGGCGACTGAGCGGTCGGCAACCCCATAGTAGACCATCCACCGCCCGTCGCCCAGCGGAGTCAAGCCAGTGGGGAACACCACGCGCTCGAAAAAGCCGCTCACCTCGTAGTCTTCGGTGGGGGCAATCAGCGGCTCGTGGGAACGGCAGACGACCCTGTGCGGTTCGTCCAAGTCCAGCAGCGCGACGCCCGCGCAGTAGCCGTCTTTGGCGTTCACGCCGTGATAGACAATCAGCCAGCCTTCGGGCGTCTCCACAGGCGGCGCGCCTGCCCCAATACGGCGCGAATCCCAGTGATGCACGCGCGGCGCCATCAGGAACTGGTGGTCGCCCCAGTGCAACAGGTCAGGCGAGTACGCCACCCACATGTTCGGTCCGTTGAACGCCGACGACGCCGTGCGGTGCATCGCCACATACCGCCCGCCCACCCTGCGCGGGAACAGCGCCACATTTTTGTTCTCGTGGTGCAGAATCAGCCCCAGCCGCTGAAAACGCTTGAAATCCTCCGTGCAGGCAAGCCCAACGCAGATTCCATAACGCGAGACCGCCGTGTACGAGATGTAATACACCCCGTCGATGGGGGTGATGCGACAGTCTTCGATGCCGTACTCTTCGTACTTGGTTTCGGGGAACAGCGTCGGCTCGTCGTCGATGGTGAAGTGGACGCCGTCTTTGCTGCGCGCCAGGCGCAGGTGCGAGATGGAACTGAGGTACACGCGCCCTTCGTAGACGACGGCGCGCGGGTCGCTAAGATCTGTGAGCGGCGAGTGGCGCGGGAAGGTCAGAATCTCCAGTCGCCCCGAATCGGCATGGTTCAGGTTCAGCACGGGCACGCCCACCAGGTCAGGGTCGTCCATAATCGGTCGCTCCGCCACGCGCAGCAGCAAGATAATCTCGTCGCCGAACCGCGTTGCGCCGGGGTTGAACGCGCCAATCACCTCCAGATTCGGCGCCGAAGGCTTGACCATTTCGGGCGTAATAATCGGATTCTCCGCCACACGCTTCGCCACAGATGCTAACCTCCTTGTCTTCGGTGCGCTGGTGCAGGCTCGCCGTCCACTGTGAGCCTGACGATGAGTCTTTCCACAATTTCGGCGGCGTTCACACTGGGGCGCAGCCCCTTGAGCGCGCGGTCTGCCTCGTCGAGCGCGTGGAACGCTGCACAGAGTTGCGCCCAGCTGAGCCGCTCCGCCTGACGCTGCAGTTTGTCCTGCAGGAACGCCTGTCGCGTCAGCACCTGCAGCACATCGGGGTCTTTGGGCAGTCGTTGGGCGACCTCTGGGCTGACGCGGCTGGGCTGCTTGATGGGCTGCCCGTGTTGAATCAGCACCCGCACGCCCCAAATCAGGCGGTACTGGCGGGCAATCAGCGCGAGGGTCTTTAGGGCGGTCTCTTCGGCGCGTGCGCCCGACTGGAACATCAGGCGCAGGTGGCGCATCGCGGCGGGGGCGTCCCGCGCGACGATGGCGTCCACCAGCTTGAACACCTGCGCTTGCTGCGACGCGCTCACAACCATATCCACATCATGACGGCTGATTTCCATACGCGGTTCCACGAACAGCAACACCTTCTCCAGTTCGGCGAGGGCGCGTTCGGCGACGCCGTCGACCAGCGTCTGCAGGTACTCGGCGTCTTCGGGGCGCAGCTGTTTGCCTGCGGCGTGCGCTTCGGCGACCAGTCGGCGGGTGAGCGACGCGCCCGTGAGCGCAGTGAGCTTGATCACCAGCCCGTGCTTTTCGACGGCTTTGGTGAGCGCGTTCCACGCGGCTTTCGCGCCTTCACTCTCATCGGCGGGCGCGGGCAGCAGCACCAGACACGCAAACGGCGGAACCTGCTCCACCAGCCGCGCCAACGCCTGCAACTCGTTGGGGCTGGAGCGGTTCGCGTGCGTGAGTATCACCAGCCGCCGCTCGGCTTCCATCGGTATCGTCTGCACGACTGCGCCTACTGTCGCTGTGGGCGTTTCGCGGGCGTCCAGCACCGATTCGTCGATGCTGCCCGTTTCCACCTGTAGCGCGCGGCGCAGCTGCGCGAGAAACTCGCGCTGCAGCACGGGCTCCTCTCCTTCCAACAGGTAGACTGTCGCTGGCGTGCGCCAGTCGCTCGCTTTCAGCTCGCTATATCTTTTGACCGCCATAAACCCGCTGCCATCCCAAGGTGAGCAACTGCAGAGTAAGCCGTCGGACGCCGAGTTCCTGCAGAATTTGGCGTCGGATTCGGGCGATTTGCCGTGTGAGTTCGGGTTCCTGCGCCGCGCTTTGTTCGGGTGGAGCGTAGAGGTAGGCGACGAGCGCGGGGGTGAGCGTGCGCAGGGCGTCCGCTGCGCGGCTGCCCTGCTGGTTTAGGCGCACGGCGGCTGCCTCGAGGTAGGCGCGCGGTGTCTGACCCGTCGCGGGCGGCTCCAGCCCAAGCAGGCGCAACGCGAACAGCAGTTGCCCGTAGAGTCGCTGGGCGCGGGGCGTCGCCGCGCCCGCCCGCCAACCCACGCGCGGCGCGACCAGCAGGTAGAGCATCGCCAGCACGACCGCGCCGATGAGCACATCCAACGCGCGCTGCAGCCACTGCCGCCGCGCCTGCTCCGTCGCCTCGCCCGTCAGCGCGTCGTTCGCCCCGCCCTCTATCACGGGCGCATTGCGCGTCGCATCGAACGCCACCCAGCCAACGCCTTCAAAATAGACCTCTGTCCATAGGTGGCGGTGTTTCTCGCGCACGATAAACTCGCCCGTCTCAGGGTCGCGCTCCTGCAAAATGAACCCCGACGCCACCCGCGCGGGGATGTCCGCATACAAACACAGCACCGCCAGCGCGGTGGCGAACTCCACGCAGTAGCCCTGCTTCGCCTCGAACAGAAAGTATTCCGCCACATCCACATCCGTCGGGTACGCCTCCACATTCAGATTGTACGCGGTGTTCTGCTCGATGTAGCGCACCAGCGCCATCACCTTGTCGTACTGGGTGGGCTGGTTGCGGGTGAGGCGGTCTGCCAACTCCTGCAGAGGTGTGCGCCGTCCGCTGCTATCGCTGCGAGCCCCAGAGCGCGTGGGCACTTGGAACGGGAACCGCAACGCCGAAGGCGGCAACTGGCGCAGGATGCGTGGGTCGTCGGGCGGCAGGTAAGCGCGAACCGTGTAGCGCTCGCCCGCGCCCAGCGGACGGTAGCTGCTGACCGCGCCCACCCAGCGCATATACTGCAACTGGCGCACAGGCGCCTCCACTTCCAGTGGGTAGCCCGGCGAATACAGGATACGATGCCAGCCCGTGCTGAGAGTCACGGTCGCCGTAACCTGCTGTGTTTCGGGCGCGTCGGGGACGCGCTGGGGCACGAACTTGCCCTGACCCAGCGGCAGCATCTCCTCGTAGAACACGCGCCCGCGATTCCAGCCGCGCCCTGTGTAGATGTTGTACGACTCCATCCGCAGGTAGTTGGGCTGCGCGTTGCCTTCGATGCGCACGCGCAGCACCTCCATCTCACTGAGGCTGACCGCGCCTACGCCTGCCTGCAGTTCGGGCGGCGTCTCGGACGGCGTCGTGCGGAAATTCCCGCGCAGCGGCATCCCAACCACCACCGTCGAGATGGCGCGCCCGATGGTCAGCGCAAGAATCGGCGTCGCCAGAAACGCCAGCAGCCCCGCCAACGCCCCCGACGCGAACACCGTGCGCAGCGCGTAGCCCGTCTCCAGCGACGCCCGCGCCCGACCCCACTCCAGCCGATGGCTCGCCAACATCAGAAACAGCACCCCTAACAGCATCAGCGCAAACAACCACAGAATCTGCGCCGCCAGCATGTAGGTCGCAATCAGCCCGAACAGCGCCAGCGCGGGCACGCTCTGGAACACCAGCGCGTTCATCGTGACCATCAACGCGCTGCGCAAGCACAGATACCACAGAAACGACAGGCTGAGGTAGTTCTCGATGGAGGCGTCCAGCCCGATGCCAAAAATGCTATTTAGGAACGACTGTCCCGTAAGGCAAATCAGCGCGAGTGCGCCGTCCAGGAACCCGTACACCAGCCGCGCGCCCTCCGAGAGAGGGAACCGACTCGCCCACGCGCTTGCGCCCACCCCCAGCGTCAGCAGGATCACAAACGGCATCGCCGAGAACTCAGAGACCCGCGCCAGTTGCACCACCAGCACGCATGCGAATGTCAGCAGCCATGCTGCGCCATACGCCGCCAGCGGCGGCGCGCCGCCCAAAGCCGTCCGTTGCAGCCCCATCAGTAGTTATACGATTCTACCCCACACGAAGTTCGCAACACGCTTCCTATGCACAGCCGTCCAAAAGTGTGGTATACTTCGAAGAGGGGACAAACCGCCCCGCTTACAGGAGGAAACCGCTATGAGACAGATAGGCATACTGATAGCGACACTCGCTTTGACAACGCTCGCGCCGCTGTGGGCGCAAGAGACTCAAGATGAGAAAGGCGCGCCTGGCGTTTCCGTGCAGGCGCAACCGCAACGGCAGCCCGCGCGCGGCGATGTGCTCGCGCCCGCGAATCTGGCGACACGCCTGAACCTCACCGAAGAACAGCGCGCCCGCATCGATGGGCTGTGGAAACAATACAACGACCGCAGCGAGCAGATTCGACGCGACACCTCGCTGACCGCCGAGCAGCGCATCGCACGCCTGCGTCAAGCGCGTGAAGAGTATGTGCGCCTTATCCGCACCGTCCTCAACGAGGAGCAACTCAAAAAATTCGAGGCGCTGCTCGAAGAGCAGTCGCCCGCGCTGAGCAGCCTCGCCGATATGCGCCTTAGTCCCGAACAGATGGAGAAAATCCGCGAAATCGTGCAGCGCTACAACAAAATCCGCCAGCAGATTACGCAGGACACCTCCCTCACACCCGACCAGCGCGCGCGACGCCTGCAGGAAGTCAACGAGCAGATGCTGCAGGAAATCCGCAACGCGCTGCCCAAAGCCCTTCAGGAGCGCTGGGACAAGGCGCGCCAACGCGACCAGCAGCAGCAACAGCAGCAGGGCGAGAAAAAAGAGGAAAAGAAGGACACTCCGCCCCAGAATCCGTGAACTCTTTGGATGACCCCCTCCTTCAGGTTCCCCCTGCCCGCAGGGGGAACCGAACCCGCGCGCGGTTCCCCGCGCCCGCAAGCAAGCGAGTGATTATGGAGTGCGGAAGCGAAGCTTCCGCCCACGCTGAAGCTGATGCTTCAGCACTCCAAACAGGTCAGCTTGCGGCTCCCCTCTCCCACAAGGTGGGAGAGGGGCTGGGGGTGAGGGTAGCCCCTCAGTTGCGCAACGGCTTGCCCGTTTCGAGCATGTGGCGCATGCGCTCCCAAGTCTTGGGCTGTTGCGCCAAGTAGCCGACGACCTGAATCTCCAGCTGGTAGAAGTACGACAGCGGCATCTCGGCGGGCTGGCTCAAGTCGCCCCCTGCCAGCACATAGGCAATCTGCGAGGCGACGGTGAAGTCATGCTCGGTGATGAAGTTGCCTCGCTTGAGGTTGTGCAGTTCAATCAGCAGTCGGGTCAGCACTTGGTTGCCATATGCCATCACCTTCGGCTCTTCGGGCGGGGTGTAGCCCTGCGCCGCGAGGTGCTGCACTTCCTGCTTTGCCAGCCACAGGATACGGTCGGGGTTGACCGAGATGGTGTCCACGCCATGCCGCAGGAAGCCGTACTGCACGCCTTCCAGTGCGCTGGTCGCCACCTTGCCGAAGCCAAGCGTCTCCATCACGCGCCGAATCGCGGGATACGGGTCGGCGTTCGGGGGCAGGCTGCTGAGGGCGCGATACAGCATCGTTGAGGTGCCGCCGCCCGCAGGAATGATACCGACGCCCACTTCGGGCAGCCCGATGTAGGTCTCCGCGCTGGCGACCACGCGGTCGCAGTGCATCGCCAACTCGCATCCGCCGCCCAGCGTGTACCCGAAAGTCGCCGCCACGACGGGAACCTTCGCATAGCGCAGGCGCAGCAGCGAGTCTTGGAACGCCTTGCCGCCCATCAGCAGCTCATCAAAATCGCCCGTGCCAATCATCATCAGAAACAGCTGCAGGTTGAACCCAGCGGAGAAGTGTTCGCCAATGCCCGTGATGACCAGCCCGATGCCCTCGCGCTCGGCGCGCTCCGCGCCCTTATACAGCATCTCCATCACGCCTGGTCCCAGCACATTCATCTTGCTGTGGATGCCGACACAGAACACGCCGTCGCCAAGGTCGTAGATGGAGGCGTCGGCGTTGCGCTCCACTTCGGGGCAGTGGCGTGCCATGTTGGTGGGCGTGAGGAACTCAGGGTCGGGTCGGTACGGGGCGACTTGCCCTGCGCCCAGCCACACATAGACGGTCGTGTCGCCCGTGTCGGCGGTCTCGTAGAAGCGCGTCCTGCCGAAGCGCAGCAGGTTGTGCGCCAGTTCAGGCACGGGCAGCCCCTCGCGCTCCATGCGCTCGACGGTCTCGCGCACGCCCAGCGCGTCCCAAGTCTGGAACGGACCCAGCTCGCGGTTGAAGCCCCACTTGACGGCGTGGTCAATCGCAATCGGGTCATCGGCGAGGTCGGGGGCGTGCTGCGCAGCGTAGGCAAGCGTCTCCGCGTGCAGCCGCCACAGGAAGCGTCCCTCGCGGCTGTCGTGGTTCACCAGCGCGCGCAGTCGCTCCTCCAGCGGCAGCTTCTCCAGCGCGTCCAGGTGCGGGAACTTCGCCTTCTGGCGGGGGCGGTACTCGTAGGCGTTCAGGTCTAACGCCTCGATGGTGCCGTCTTTCTGGCGGCGGTAGAAGCCCGCGCCCGTCTTCTCGCCCAGTCGCCCGTCGGCAATCAGGCGTTGCACCACCTCGGGCAGGGCGAAGACGCGCTTTTCGGCGTCGGTCGCCAGTCGCTCGTGCAGGTTGCCCGCCACGCTCGCCATCACATCGAGCCCCACGATGTCTGCCAAGCGGAAGGTCGCGCTGCGCGGGTTGCCAATCAGCGGACCCGTCAGCGCGTCCACCTCCTCGATGGTCATCCCGAACTCCTGCATCAGTGGGAAGACGACCATCATCGAGTGGACGCCGAGTCGGTTGGCGATGAAGCCCGGCGTGTCGCGGGCAATCACCACGCGCTTGCCCAGCACGCGCTCGGCGAACCGTGCGACGCCCTCCAGAATGTCGGGGTCGGTCTCACGGCGAGGGATTAGCTCCAGCAGTTTCAGGTAGCGCGGGGGGTTGAAAAAGTGCGTGCCGAGAAAGCGTCGCTTGATGTCCTCGCGGCAGGCGTCGCTCATCTCGTGGATCGACAGCCCGCTCGTGTTGGTGGACAGCACGGCATTAGGGGCGACATAGTCTTGCACGCGCGTCCACAACTCGCGCTTGATGTCGGGCTTTTCAACGACGGCTTCAATTACCCAGTCGGCTTCCTTCAGGCGGGGGAAATCGGTCTCAAAGCTTCCTAACTCGATACGGCTTGCCAGTTCGGGCAAGTAAAACGGCGCAGGCTTAAGTTTGCTCACGCGCTCCAGTCCCTGTTTTGCGTGGTCGAGTGTGAGGTCTAACAGCAACACTTGCCAGCCGATGTTGGCTAAGTGCGCGGCGATTTGCGCGCCCATCGTGCCTGCGCCCAGCACGGCGGCTCTGCCTGTGGTCGAATGTTCGTTCAGCATCGATAACGCCTCCTTCGTACAGTGCGGATTTTCGACTCGCTGTTCGAAACTCCTGCAGGCGGGATTATACCCCCTATCCCGCCTTGAAGAAGTGGTACATGGTAATCATCAGGTAGATTCCGCTCAGCGTCGCCGCGCCGAAGATGACCCCAATCCACCAGCCCGTGTCGCGCGCCAGCATCGAGAACATCGCGACGAGGTACAGCGTTGCGGTGATGAGCGCGACCCACGCGAATCGGCGGGCGTGCGGGTTCGGCGGGCGCACGATATTGCGGCACACGGGGCACTCCTGTTCGGGCGCGTCGGAGGGCAACTCCGCGCGGCAATAGGGGCACTTGCGCGGCATAACCGAAGTGTACCCAACGGCGTTAGGTACAATCTCGAGCATGGCGCGCGACCCACGACCACTCAAGGCGAAGCTGGACGCGATTTGCGAACGCTTTCGCGGCGTAATGGGCTACAGCCTGTATCACACCCGCCACAACCATCGGATTGACCTGCGCGGCGACGAGATTTTCCCGACCGCCAGCACCATCAAGGTCGCCGTGATGAGCAAGGCGATGGAGGAGATCGACGCGGGACGCCTCAACTACGCCGAGAAGCTGCCGATTACCCCTGACGACATCCGCGACGGGTCGGGACTGCTCCAATTCTACAAGGAGAACCAGTCCGTCGAGGTCAAGATGCTGCTGCACCTGATGATTACGGTCAGCGACAACACGGCGACGATTATGCTGGCGCGTCGGCTGGGCACGGTGGAGGTGAACCGCCACTTGGAGCGGCTGGGGCTGCGCAACACGAAACTGCTCGCGCTGCACCCGCCCGACGACGCCGAACTGAAAGCCCTGCGCGACCGCTGGGGCATGGGCATGTGTACCCCGAACGAGATGGTGCAATTGTTGGACGCCATCCGCACCTACAAAGCCGCCTCGCCCGCCGCGTGCGAGCGCATGCTACGCATCATGAGCCACCAGTATTACGACGACCTGATTGGCGGCTCCGTGCCGCCGTGGGTGGTCGCCTGCACCAAGTCGGGCGCGATTAGCCGCTCACGCTCGGATGTGGGCATCGTGTATGCGCCGTCGGGGGCATACATTCTGGCGGTCTTCACGAAGGAGGCGGAGGACACGCGCTGGACGCCCGACAACGAGGGCGAGGTCGCCATCCGCGAGGTCGCCCAGACCGTGTGGCGGTTCTATCACCCGCGCGATTCGTGGCGCGCGCCCAAAAACGCCGACAAATACGCCGCAGGCTACGGAGGAGCCTAACTCATGAGCGCAGCGGAGACCCTTGAAACGCGCAACACGGTACGCACGACACGCTCGCTGATCCTGCTCACCATCTTCGGACTGCTTGCGCTCTTTTTCGCGCTGAACTTCCGCGTGGTGGTGGTCAACGGTCCATCGATGGAGCCGACCTACAAAAACGGCGACCGCCTGCTGATGACCACCGCCTACTGGCTCTTCGGCGACATCCAAAAAGGTGATGTGGTGGTGATTGTGCGCCCGAACGGGGAGTTGCTCATCAAGCGCGTGGTCGCGCTGGCGGGCGAGCAGATCCCTGAAAAGTATTGGACGCCGCTGGTGTACATGATGGGCGGGCGCGTGCCCGAAGGACACATCTTCGTGGTGGGCGACAACATGGAGCGGTCGGAGGACAGCCGTCAACTCGGTGCGATTCCGCTCAGCTATGTGCAGGGCAAGATTGTCGGTGGGCGGGGTGAGCTGCCTTGACCGATTGGGCGACGCTGACGGCGATGTGGGCGGGCAGGCAGATGCGCTTCGTGCCCGACGAGACGCCTATCGATGCGCCGCGCCCGTGCTATGTGGTCGTGCTGATTAGCGACGGTGCGGGACGCTACCTGCTGGCGCATATCCGCAATCGGGGCTACTGCGCCCCCAGCGGACGCATCGAGCCCAGCGAATCGCCCGACGCCGCCGCCCTCCGCGAGGCATACGAGGAGTCGGGCGCGGTGCTGCGCGAGTTGCGCCTGCTGGGACACTACCTGCTGGAGCCGTGTTCTGTGGCGGAGCCAGAGCCGTGCAGCGCGCCCGTGTTTCTGGCGCGGGCGGAACGCCTCGAGCCGCTCCAGCCCGATTCGGAGTCGCAGGGTGTGCTATGGGCGAGCCTGGACGAGATGCCCGCGCTTTATTACGACTGGTCGCCCCTGATTGAGACGGTCTTTCGCTATGCAGAGGAACGGCGCAAAGCACTCTGGGAACGGTAAAGCGAAGCTCAAGCGTCGTGCGCCGCAGTGGGCGTCGTGGTCGGCGGGGCTGACGGGCGCGGCGATTGCGCTGGCGCCGTGGCTGGCGGGCAGCGTCTATGTGGGTGCGCGTCCCGTGTCGCCCGACGCGACGCTCGGCGCACTGCTCTGGAACGCGGATATGCCGCTGATGGGCATGCTGGTTGTCGGCGCGCTACTGCTGGCGGGCTTTTTTGTCGCAGGCTGGAACGCCGAGATGTGGCGGTTGCCCGTCGGACGCTTCGCGCTGCCGTTCGCGCTGTTGATTGTGTGGATGGGGCTGTCTGCTGCGCTGATGCAGTCGGGTTGGGCGGGCATGCATCGCTTGGTGCAGTGGCTGCTGGGGCTGCTGTGCATCGTGAATCTGGCGGCGGTTGCGCGGCGGGGTACAACGGGCTGGCTCGTGGTCGCGCCGATGATTGTTAGCGCGAGCCTGTTGGGACTGCGTGGCTGCGCGGAGTACCTCGCCAACGCGCTGGGCGGGGTTCCGAACTGGCGCATCTTCGCGAGCTTTTTCAACCCGAACCTGCTGGCGGGCTACTTGGCGATGAGCGCGCCGTTGACGCTGGGCGCGCTGCTGATGCTGGGGCGCGAGTTGCCCGAACCGCGTCGGCGCGTCTACACCGCGCTGCTCACGGTCGGGCTGTGGCTGCAACTCAGTGCGCTTGCCCTCACTGCCTCGCGGCTGGGGATGCTGGCGTTTGTTGGCGCGGCGGCGGTCTTTCTGGGGCTTACGGGCGCGTGGCGACTGCTGGGGCGCGACTTCGTGATGCGCCTCGTGGTGGTTGGCGTGCTGCTGCTGGGCGTGTTCTGGCTGAGTACCCCCGCTACACAGCGGCTGACCCCGCAGGCGGCGACGCAGGATGTGCATTCGGGCGCCTTCCGCATCGAGACCTGGAAGGGCGCCCTGCGCACCGCGTTAGCGAACCCGATACTGGGTGTGGGCACGGGCGCGTTCGAGTGGCAGTACCCGCGCTATGCGAGCGTCGGCTACACCCGCGCGGCGCATAATACCTATCTGGAACTCGCCGCCGAGTCGGGGCTGCCCGCGCTGGCGCTGCTGATCGCGCTGGCGGTCGGCTGGCTGGGGCGCGCGTTGCAGGGCGAGCAGCCGCCTGACCCGACCCGACCCGCACCCCGCGTGATGGACTGGCGTCCGATGCGGGCGGGCGTCATCGCGGCAGTCGTCGGCGCGGCGCTGCACAACGCCGTCGATTCCGACCTGCAGGCGTTTGCGAACCTGCTGACGCTGTGCGCGCTGCTGGGGCTGGGGCTGGCGTTTGCGGTGGACGGCGTGTACGCGATGCCCGTGCGCGCGATTGAACGGCGGGGCACTGCGCTGACCATCACGCTGGTTGCGCTGACGGCTCTGACGGGCTTCGGGCTGGGCGAGTGGTACGCCAATCAGGGCAAGTACGAGATGCTGGTCTCGCATGTACCCCAAGCGGCGGAGTATTACAGCGCGGCGCGGCGGTTCGACCCCACCAACGCCGACTACCTGATGGACGCGGGCGAGCTGTATTACGCGCTGGGCAGGCGCGAGACCGCGCTGGAGCTGATGAGCCGCGCCGTGCGCCTCAAGCCCTCGCCGCGCAACCTCTATCGGCTGGGGCTGTATTACGAGCGCGAGAACGACCGCGAACGCGCCCGCGCCCAGTTCGAAGCTGCGCTGGAACGCGACCCGCACAGCCTGCCCGCGCTGCTCAAACTCGCCCAGTACGCCCAGCCCGACCCCAGCAACCCGCGCCTGACCGACGAAGCGCGGGGATACTACGAGCGCGTCATCGAGGTTCAAAACAGCCCCTACGGGCGCATTCGCGCGATTCCCGAAATCGTGGAGACGGCGTATGGCTTTGCGCACCTCGCGCTGGCGCGCCACTACCGCGCGCGGGGCGAGACAGTCAAGGCGCAGGGGCACTACGAGCAGGCGCTGCAAGTGTTCCGCAACTACCGCGAGGTGACCTATCCGTTCAACTTGGCGGGGCGCGGGCTGGGGCTGTATAACCCCGAACGCGAACGGCAGATTCTCAGCGCGCACCTACAGGCGTTGCGAGACTTGGCGACGCTCTACGAGTCGCAGGGGCGCACCCAAGACGCCGACGCGCTTCGACAGGAGTATGCAAAGCTGAGTGCGGAGTAGTCTGTTGGAGTTTCTCAATTAGCCGTGGGCGGTAGCGCGATGGTTCGGTTGTCGCGTTGTTATGATGGGTTGTGCGTGGTAGAGGCGTGTTGGATAGCGTGGGCATGCGTGCGGTGGTTTGTGCGGATTCGCGCCTGTCCTGACCACGCAGGGGCTGACTGCGCTACCCCCGAAACGGCAGGTCGAACTCGTAGCGCCCGTTCAGCACAACGGCGCAGCCTGCCTGCTGCGCAGCAAGTTGCACCTCTTGGCTAATCTCACTCCCGACAACGGTCGGGGTAGCGGTGAAACCGCGCTGTCGGAAAATCTCCGCGCGTCGCACGGCACGCTCTACATCGTAGTGCGTGATCGTCCACGAGACCTCAATCACTAAAACGGTGTCCTGCCCGTCGGTTCTGCGTCGCCCGCGCACCAGCAGGTCTATGACGCTCAGCTCGGTGTGCTCGGCGTCGCTCAGGGGCGCGACCGCCTCCAGCGGGTCTTCCAAGTCGATCCAGTCGATGACGGCGACACTGCGGAAGTACCTGCCAAATATGGAACGCGCCTTGTCGCGGTACTCGCGTTCGAGCGACTTGCCTTTCAGTTCGGCGATGTCGTCGGTGTTTCGCTGGATTTTTTGTGCCAGTTCTGCGTAGCCTTCGCGCATTTCGGCGCGTAGTTGCTCGAAGCCCTCGCGCATTTCGCGGCGTACCGCCTCGAACTCGCGGTCTACTTGGGCGAACCGCTCGCGCATTTCGGCGCGTAGGCTCTCGATCTCGCGCTCGGCTTGAGCGATTCGCTCGTTCACCTGCACAAACCGCTCATCTACACGCGCGAACCGCTCGTCAACACGCGCGAACCGCTCGTCAACACGCGCGAACTGTTCGTCAACACGCGCGAAGCCGCTGCGCATCTCTTGGCGCACGGCGTCGAACTCGCGCCGCACCTCCGCGCGGAACTCCTCGAACTCCGCAGGCAGGCGCGCCAGCTCGCGCGGCACGAGGATGCTGAAAATCCTGCGCCGCCACTCCTCGTTCTGCTCCAAGAAGTCTGCCAACTGCTCGACAGTCTCGATAATGGGCATAGCCGAATGAATTATACCACTGGGGCGCGGCACGCCGCGCCCCTACACCCCTCTCCCACCCTGTGGGAGAGGGGCTGGGGGTGAGGGCAAAAAACGCGAGCGCCTCGCACGCAGCGAACTCAAGCGATGTACACTTATCAGGTCTACCCACCCCCACAGGGTACACTATTGCCTGCACAACAACGGAGGCAACAAAACCCTATGCGAGCATCGCACTACTTTATGCCGACCTTGCGTGAGGCGCCCGCCGAGGCGGAGCTGCCGAGCCATCGCCTGCTGCTGCGCGGGGGCTTCATCCGCAAGCTCGCCGCTGGCGTCTACACCTACCTGCCGCTCGGCTGGCGCGTTATCCGTAAAATCGAGCAAATCGTGCGCGAGGAGAGCGACCGCATCGGCGGGATTGAGCTGTTTATGCCCGCGCTCGTGCCCCAAGAGCTACTGGACGAGACGGGACGCAGCGGGCTGGACATCCTGTTCCGCCTGAAAGACCGCCATCAACGCCCCTTCACGCTCGGCTTCACGCACGAGGAGGTCATCACCGACATCATCCGCCACGCGGTCAGCTCGTATCGCCAGATGCCGCTGCTGCTGTACCAGATCCAAACGAAGTTCCGCGACGAGCCGCGCCCGCGCGGAGGCGTCATCCGCGCCCGCGAGTTCATCATGTACGACGGCTACAGCTTCGACGCGGACGCCGACGCGCTGGAGACGATGTACCAAAAACTGCGCGAGGCGTACATCCGCATGTTCCAACGCATGGGGCTGCCGACGCTGATTGTGGACGCTGAGGCGGGCGCCATCGGCGGCGGCAGCAACGAGGAGTTCATGATTATCGCGTCTGGGGGCGAAGACCGCGTGCTGCAGTGCGACAAGAGCGGCTACGCAGCGAACGCCGAGCGGTGCGAACTGCCCGACCCGAAGCTGACCCCACCGCCGATTGAAGGCGTCCCGCCTGCCGAAAAGGTTGCCACGCCGAACGCCCGCACCGTCGAGGAGGTGTGCGCGTTCCTGAACACGACGCCCGACCGCCTGGTCAAGACGCTACTAATGCGCGTGGACGGCAAGCCTGTGGCGGCGCTGGTGCGCGGCGACCGCGAACTGAACCCCTACAAACTGATGCACGCCCTGCACGGCGAGAGTGTGGAGATGCTCGACGCCGAGACGATTCAGCGACTCACGGGCGCGCCAGTGGGCTTTGCGGGACCCGTCGGGCTGCCCGCCGACCTGCCCCTGTACGCCGACTACGAACTGCGCGGGCTGCAGGACTTCATCACGGGCGCGAACGAGGCGGACGCGCACCTGATTCATGTCTGCTGGGGGCGCGACTTCCCCGAACCGATTTGGGCGGACTTGCGCGTCGCGCAGGCAGGCGACCCGTCCCCGCGCCACCCCGAAGGTATCCTGCAAGAGGTGCGCGGCATCGAAGTCGGGCACATCTTCCAACTCGGCACGAAATACAGCCAAGCCATGGGCGCGCTGTTCACCGACGCGGAGGGCAACCAGCACCCGATTATCATGGGCTGCTACGGGCTGGGCGTCAGCCGCTGTATGGCAGCCGTCGTGGAGGCGCACCACGACGAGGACGGCATCCGTTTCCCCATCACCGTCGCGCCGTTCGAGGTGATATTGATACTGGTCAACCCCGAAGACGCTTCGCAGCGCGCCGCCGCCGAGCAACTGTACGAATCCCTGCAGGCGCACGGCGTGGAGGTGCTGTACGACGACCGCGACGAGCGCAGCGGCGTCAAATTCAAGGACGCCGACCTGATCGGCATTCCCATCCAAGTTGTGGTCGGGCGCGCGGTGCAGGATGGGCAAGTGGAGGTGCGCCTGCGCACGGACAAGACTCCCGACAAACTGCCGCTGGAGACCGCTGCTGCGCAGATTGCCGAGCGCGTGCGGGCGATGAAGGCGGCGTATCAGCCAAAGTAATGTGCGGACGCTACGCGCTATACGCCGACGGCGAGCAACTCGCGTGGCGGTTCGGGCTGCCCGTGCCGCATCCCGTGCCGCCGCGCTACAACATCGCGCCGAGCCAGCCCTTGCTCGCCCTGCGCCACAACCCCGACACGCGCCAACGCGAATGGACGCACCTGGTGTGGGGACTCGTGCCGCGCTGGGCGAAAGACCCCACCATCGGCAACCGCATGATTAACGCCCGCGCGGAGACGCTGCACGAAAAGCCCGCCTTCCGCGACGCCTACCGCTACCGACGGTGCATCATCCCCGCCAACGGCTTCTACGAGTGGCAGAAGGTGGGTGCTGCCAAGCGTCCCTACTTCGTGCGGGCGCGCGACGACCTCCTGCTGGGGCTGGCAGGGCTGTGGGCGACCTGGCACAGCCCCGACGGGAGCGAACTGCACACCTGCACGATTATCACCACCGACGCGAACGCCACGGTGCGCCCGCTGCACGACCGTATGGCGGTCATCCTGCCGCCCGACGCCTACGCGCTGTGGCTTGACCCCGACGCTCCCCTGTCGTCGCTGGCACCGCTGCTGCGCCCCGCGCCCGACGACCTGCTGATTGCCTACCCTGTGGGCACGCGCGTCAACAGCCCCGCCAACGACGACCCCAGCCTGATTGCCCCCGCCGACGCGCCTCAACAGAGCGCGTTGGAGTTATAGCGCGAAAAACTACGCCGTCGGGTATAATACGCGTTGCGCATGCGGGGCGAAGGCTGTTTCACCAAGCCGCCCGAAGGCGGTTTCGTGAAGCGGCGTCGCCCCAAGCGCACACAGAACGAGTCAAGGAGGTACAGAGAACACTATGGCGCTCACGCCCGAACAGAAACAGGCGATTATCAACGAGTACAAACGCCACGAGGGCGACACAGGCTCGCCCGAAGTGCAGATTGCGCTGCTGACCGCGCGCATCAACTATTTGACGGAACATCTCAAGACACACCGTAAGGATTATCACTCCCGCTACGGGCTGGTCAAACTGGTCGGACAGCGACGGCAGCTGCTGAACTACCTCGCGAAAGAGGACATTCAGCGCTACCGCACGCTGGTACAACGGCTGGGTCTGCGCTCGCAGCGGTAAAGAGGAGGATTTCACAGCATGCGAGAACCCATCGTTGTATCCGCCGAGATTGGCGGAGACCTATTGTCGCTGGAAACAGGCGTCTTAGCGAATCAAGCGAATGCCGCTGTGGTCGTGCGCTATGGGGAGAGCGTGGTGCTGGTCACCGCGACGATGAGCCAGAACGCGCGCGCCGACATTGACTTTTTCCCCCTGATTGTTGACTTTGAGGAGCGCAAGTACGCCGTCGGCAAAATCCCTGGCGGGTTCGTCAAGCGCGGGGGACGCCCCTCCGACGAGTCGATTGTGCAGGGACGCCTTGTTGACCGCTCCATCCGCCCGCTGTTCCCAAAGGGCATGCGCAACGAGGTGCAGGTGATTGTGCTGCCGCTGTCGGTGGACTTCGACCACCCGCCTGCGGTGCTGGGCATCATCGGCGCATCCGCCGCGCTGACCATCTCCGACATCCCGTGGAACGGACCGCTCGGCGCGGTGCGCATCGGCTATGTGAACGGCGATTTTGTCGTCAACCCCAACAGCGACATCACGGAACTCTCTGACCTCGAGCTGGTCGTCTCCAGCCGTCCCGACCATGTGATGATGATCGAGGCGGACGCCAACGAAGTGCCCGAAGAGGTAATGCTCCAAGCCATCGAACTGGCGCATCTGGAGAACCAGAAGGTGATTGCGCTGATTGAGGAGCTGCGGGCGCAGGTGGGCAAGCCGAAGGCGGAACTGCCGATGTACCTTGTGTCGTCCGAAGTCAAGGAGGCGGTCAAGGCGTTCGCAGGCGAGTCGCTCAAAGAGGCGATTCAGAACCCTGACAAGCTCGCACGCGAGGCGGGACTGAGCCAGCTCAAGGACGAAATCGTGGTGCAGATGAACACTCCGCCCGACCCCGACTCGCCGCCGCCCTACGCTGGGCGCGAGCTGGAACTTAGCATGGCGGTCGACGAGGTCATCAAGGAGACCGTGCGCAAGCTGATTCTGGACGAGGGCAAGCGTCCCGATGGGCGCGCCCCGAACGAAATCCGCGAAATCCACTGCGCGGTCGGAATCCTGCCCCGCACGCACGGCAGCGGGCTGTTCCAGCGCGGGCAGACCCAAGTGCTGACCACCTGCACGCTCGGCGCGCTCCAAGAGGCGCAAATCCTCGACGCGCTCAGCGAGGAAGAGAGCAAGCGCTACATGCACTTTTACAACTTCCCGCCGTTCAGCGTGGGCGAGGTGCGCCCGCTGCGCGGTCCTGGCAGACGCGAGGTCGGACACGGCATGCTCGCCGAACGCGCCCTGATGCGCATGATCCCCCCCGAAGAGGAGTTCCCCTACGCCATCCTGCTCTACTCGGAGGTGCTGGAATCGAACGGCTCGACCTCGATGGCAAGCACTTGCGGCAGCACGCTCGCGCTGATGGACGCCGGCGTGCCCATCAAGGCGCCCGTCGCGGGCATCGCCACAGGGCTGGTCTACGAAAGCGACGACCGCTACGCTATCCTAACCGACATTCAGGGCATGGAAGACGCCTGCGGCGATATGGACTTCAAGGTCGCAGGCACCGAGAAAGGGATTACCGCCATCCAGCTCGATCTGAAGATCCCTGGCTTGCCGATGCCGATTATCGAGGAGACGCTCGCACGCGCTCGTGAGGCGCGCCTGTATATCCTGCAGAAGATGCTGGAGGTCATCCCTGCGCCGCGTCCTGAAGTGTCGCCGCGCGCCCCGCGCATCTTCGTGATGGAGATCAACCCCGACAAAATCGGCGAGGTCATCGGACCGGGCGGCAAGACGGTCAAGAAAATCACCGCCGAGACGGGCGCGCAGATTCAAATCGAGCAGACGGGCAAAATCTACATCGCCGCGCCTGACGGCGAGTCGGGCGAGCGGGCGCGCCAGATGATCGAGGCGCTGACCAAAGAGGTCGCCGTCGGCGAGGTCTACACAGGGCGCGTGACGCGTCTGATGGCGCGCGGCGCGTTCGTGGAGGTGCTGCCCGGCAAAGAGGGGCTGGTGGACTTGCGCGACCTGACCGACAAGCGCGTCAACCGCCCCGACGAGGTGGTCAAGGTGGGCGATACGCTGCGCGTGCGCGTCAAGGAGATCGACCACATGGGGCGCATCAACCTGACCACGCGCGGGCTGGAGCAACCTGCCGAGTTCGGCGCGGTGAGCGCGGTAGCGTCGCCTGTGAGCAGCGGCGCGCCCCGACCTGATCGACGCCCCGCGCCCCCACGCGGCGACCGCCCTCAGCGCCCCGAAAAACCCCAACCCGCCGAGGACGACATCCCCAAGCCGCAGTTCCGACCGAAGCGGTAAGCCATGCAGGGGGCACATCGCCCCCTGCGCCCTGCACTGACCCTGCCCGACACGCTTAGCCTGCAGGAATCCCCGCGCGCCCGCCGAACGAATCGCCTACGAGGAGGCAAGGTACATGATGCGCTGGATTCTGCTGACGCTGCTTGTGGGGCTAACGGTGTTCGCGTGGTCGCAAGACGCCCCCGATGTGCGCCCCATGCTGCGCGATGTGTTCCCCGTGTCGCAACTCAAGCCGGGCATGCGCGGCTACGGACTGACCGTGTTCAAGGGTACGAAGATCGAACGCTTCGAGGTGGAAGTGGTCGGCGTGCTGGATAACGCCCTGTACGGCTACCCGCTGGTGATGATTATGATGCGCGGGGGACCGATTACCGAGCGCGGCGCGATGGTGATTGCGGGCATGAGCGGCAGCCCCATCTTCATCGAGGGCAAGATTCTGGGCGCGCTGGCGTATGGGTTCAGGTTCCCCAAAGAGCCTGTCGCGCTGGTGACGCCGCTGGAGGCGATGCTGACCAACCTGCACCCGCGCGCCGAGTCGCAACTCGCCGACCTGCGCAGCGGGCACATGATACGCAAGCCCGTGCGGATTGCGGGTGTGCGCTACGCGGGGGTCTACATCGGGCACGAGCAGCCCACGACGCCGAATGTCGCGTGGGCGCGCCCGCTGATGACCCCGATTATGGTCAGCGGCGTCTCGCCCCGCACGATGAAGTATCTGGAGGCGATGCTGCAGCGCCACGGGTTCACCCCGCTGATGGCGCCGAGCGGCAGCACCGCCAAGCAAGTGCCTGTGCGCTTTGAACCTGGCGCGGCGGTCGCCACGCCGCTGGCAACGGGCGACATCGACCTTTCAGCGATTGGCACGCTGACCTACCGCAAGGGCGACTATGTGCTGGCGTTCGGGCACCCGTTTTTCGGCGCGGGCGCGGTGGAGATGCCCATGCACGCCGCCGAGATTGTGGATGTCTTCTCGTCGTATGCGGTCTCCTTCAAGTTGGGCAACCGTGCGCAGCCGCTGGGCGCGATTTACTATGACGGCGCGTTCGCCATCGCGGGGCGCATGGGACAGCGGGCGCGCATGATCCCGATGACCGCCCGTATCACGAACGCTGCCCGCGCTGTGCAACGCGAATACCGCTGCGAGGTGTTCAACCACCCGATGCACACGGGCTGGATTACCGTAATCGCTGTGTTGGAGTTTGTAGACCGCGTTCACTACGATCTTGGCGAGGCGAGCGCGACCGTGCGCTGGCGACTGCAGACGCGCCCGTTCGGCGAGATTCGCTACGAGAACCGCGTCGCCACGCGCGACTCGCTGGCGTTCGCCGTGCTGAGCGACCTGAACTACGCGCTGAACCTGCTGATGAACGCCCGCGAACAAAAAGTCGAACTGGAGCGAATCGAGTTAGAGGTGGAGATACAGCCCGGTAAAGGCGCGGCGGTCATCGACAGCCTGCAGGTAGACCGCTTCACCTACCGTCCCGGCGAGCGGATTGAGGCGACGGTACAAGTGCGCACGCGCAACGGCGCGACCGACACCTACCGCACGAGCCTGCGCCTGCCCGCCGATATGATGCCTGGGCGCTACATGCTACAAGTGAGCGCGGGGGGCGGTGGCGCGCCGACGGGTGCGACAGGGCTGCTTGCCCTGCTGCTGGGCGAAGGCGCGTTCGGCGGCGGTGGGAGCAGCGACACCGAAGCGCAACTGCGCGAGTTCCTCAGCCGCGAGCGCAACTTCCAGATGACCGTCGCGCTGAACCTGCCGTTCCCGACCATCAGCGTTGGGGGCGCGCCGCTACTGCAGCCGCCCCCATTGATGCGTAGCGTGTTCGTCAGCCAGCGCGTCTCCAAAGCGCAGCAGACGCCCGACCGCATCAAGCAGGTGGTGGACACGCCCCATGTGCTGGAGGGCGCACAGAGCGTCATGATTACCGTGCTGCCTGCCGACACGGGGCGCAGCCCGTTCGGTAGGTTCGCCCCGCCGCCCTTTGTGGAGGGCGAGGAGACTTCCGCCGAGGTGGACGAGACGGAGTCGCTGCCGTCGGCGGAGGCGAGCGCGATTGTCGCCAACCTCCCGCCCCCGCCCCCGCTGGGCGAGCCGTCGTTCCCCGACCTTGCGTCAGGGGCGGGCGCACGCCCCGACACGCGCGCGGTCAGCCGCGCAGCGCGCCAGTGGCAGCCCGAACGGTTCGACCAACTCCGACGGGGCACATTTGAGGGCGCGTCGCTGGACATGGACGGCGCGATACGCCTGTCGGTCGCCCCGCGCGCACTGCCGAGCGCACCGCTGAACTTCGTCTGGAGCGTTGCGCCCGACGGTGAGGCGGGACTGCTGCTGGGTGGGGGCGTTGGCGGGCGCATCGTGCGCGTCGGCGCGGAGCCGTCCGAGCAGACCTACCCCGCCCTGCCAGGCGTGTTCGTGACCGCGCTTGCACGCAGCGAGAACGGCGACCTGTACGCGGGGCTGTCGCCCGAAGGGACGCTGTGCCGCGTCGGGCAGCGCGGCTACGAGACCATCGCGCAACTCAACCCCCGCTATGTGAACGCGATGCGCTGGCACGACGGCGTGCTGTATCTCGCGACGGGCTTGCCCGCGCAAGTGCTGGCATGGGACGGCAACACGCTGCGACAACTGCTAACCGTCGACGAGACGCACTTCAGCGCGCTGACCGTCGGCGCGGACGGCGCGGTCTACGCGGGCACATCCGAGCGCGGGATGGTCTACCGCATCGACCCTGCAGGCGCGATAAGCCCCATCGCGACGCTATCCGAGCCGAGCGTGGCGGCGCTGGCGACCGACGCAACGGGCAACCTGTATATCGCAACCGCGCCGTCGGGGCAACTCTACCGCTGGACGCCTGCTGGCGGGCTAACCCAACTGCACAGCGACCTGAAACGCGAGTGGCGCGCGCTGGTGATGCACAACGGCAGCCTGTACGCGCTGACGCCCGACGAGGTGTACCTGATTCCGACCGATTCGGGGACGGCGCAGCCCGCGCTGATGTTCCGCCAGCGAGGGCTACAACTCATCGGCGGAGGTGTAGTCGGCGAGCGGCTGCATCTGGCGTCGGCGGATGGGCGCCTCTACGCGCTGGAGCCTACCGCCGAGGGGGTCTACCTCTCACCTGTGCTGGATGCGGGCGCGCCCGCGCGCTGGGGCGCACTGCGCTGGAGCGCGAGCCTGCCCAACGGCGCACGCCTGACTCTGCAGACCCGTTCAGGCAACACGCCCGAACCCGACGCGAGTTGGAGCGCGTGGACGACCGCTTACGAGAACCCCGAAGGCAGCACGATCCTTAGCCCGCCCGCGCAATACCTGCAGGTGCGCGTGCACCTGAAAGGCGCAGGGGACGCCGTGCCGACGCTGCACCGCTTCAGCGTGAGCTACCTGCCGCAGAACCGCCCGCCAGAGGTGCAACTGATCGGGCTTACGCCCTATAAGGCGATTAGCGGCAAGCATACCCTGCGCTGGCGCGGGCGCGACCCCGACGGCGATACCCTGCGCTACGAGGTGCAAATCGCACGCGACGGCACAGGCGACTGGCAGCCCCTCAAAAACGGGCAGCCCAAGCCGAACGGCAGCCCCACAGCCGATATGCCAACCGCCCCTAACGCGCCGCCCTCCATCGACGCGCTTGGCTTAGACGACCTGCCCGAAGAGTTCCGCGCCCAGATTCAGCAACAGATGGCGCAGGTGGGACAAGCGCGCATGCCCAATGCGGACGCGCCCGAACCTGAGTCGGACGATGCGCCCAGCCGCGCCGAACGCCCCGACGCCAAAACCCGCTTCGAGTGGGACACCACGCAAGTGCCCGACGGAGTGTACCTCCTGCGGATTATGGCGACCGACGAGCCCGCCTCGCCGACTGATTACGCGACGGTCTACTCGCCCGCCGTCCCGATTGTGGTGTGCAACACGCCGCCTGTGGTCTCTGTGCGCGAGCGGGATGTCAAAGTCGCCGAGGACGGCGTCGTGGAGCTAACGGGCTTCGCGTTCCAATACTTCGAGGAGCGCAAGGAAGGGTCGGCGGATAGCGGCGAGCAGGCATCAGAACGCGCCCGTCGCGTCCTGCGCCAAAGCGCACCTATTGTTGGCGTGCAGTACCAAGTCGGCGACGGCGAGTGGTTCAGCGCGGAGCCGCTGGACGGGATGTTCGACTCGGCGTTCGAGCCGTTCCGCATCCGCACCAAGCCGCTGCCTGCGGGCGAGCATACCGTGCGCATCAAGGTCTTCAACGGCGCGGGCAAAAGTACGACGGTGGAACAGAAACTCTCCGTGCCTGCCAAGCCAACAGCGACGGAGTAGGTTCTACTTATGGAGTGCGGAAGCGCAGCTTCCGCCCACGCTGAAGCTGACGCTTCAGCACTCCAAAGGGGGTTGATTATGGAGTGCGGAAGCGAAGCTTCCGCCCACGCTGAAGCTAACGCTTCAGCACTCCAAAAGGCGGCGGGAGTTGCGCCTTTCGCGTCGTATCTCTAAACAGATGATTACACGACCGCAGGCGGAGCAGGCACACGAAACGCAGGCGCGGTCGGCTCGCGTGCGTCCCCGCGCCCTCGCGCTCGGACTTGCGCTGATGGCGTGCAACATCTACTGGATCACCGTCATCGAGGTGCGCTGGTACACGCTGGACATCACCAGCCTGCCGATTTTCATCACGCCGATTTTCACGCTGTTTGTGGTCGCGCTGCTGAACTGGCTGCTGCGGCTGTATCGCGGGGCAACGCTCTTCACGGGCGCGGAGCTGACGGTGGTCTACATCATTATGGTCACGGGCGCGGTGTTCGCGGGGCACGATATGCTGCAGAACCTATTCGGCACGATTGCCTACCTGCAGCGGCACGGTACGCCCGAAACGGGCTGGCGCGAGCGGTTTTTTGCCTATGTGCCGCACGCGCTCTTCGTGTGGGACGAGGACGCCGTGCGCGCCTACTACAACGGGGGCGTCTCGCCGTACCGCTGGGACTGGCTGCTGCTGTGGGCGAAGCCGCTCGCGCTCTGGGCGGGACTAATCCTGACGCTCGTGCTGATGTGCCTATGCCTGAACTATCTGGTGCTGAAGCAGTGGACGCAGGGCGAGAAGTTGGCGTTCCCGCTGATTCAGCTCCCGTTGGCGATGGCGGAGCCGTCGGGCGCGTTTTGGCTCTCGCGGGCGATGTGGGCGGGGTTTGCCGTCGCGCTCTCGATCAGCGGGCTGAACGGGCTGCATGTGCTGTTCCCGTCTATGCCGCATGTGGAGTGGATTAAGCAATACAACATCGGTCAGTTTCTGACCACTCGCCCGTGGAGCGCGGCGGCGCCGTTCAACATGTCGGCGTACCCGTTCGCGGTGGGGCTGGCGTATCTGATGCCTGCGGACTTGGCGTTTTCGGCGTGGTTTTTCATGCTGGCGCGCAAGGGGTTTCAGGTGCTTGGGGCGGTGATGGGCTGGGACGCGGCGGCGGGGCGCGGGTTCCCGTTTCTGAACGAGCAGGCGGCGGGCGCGTGGCTGATGCTGGGGCTGATGCTGCTGTGGGGCGCGCGGGCGACCTTTCGCGAAGCGTGGCGCGCCGCGTGGACGCCCGACCACCCCGAACGCACGCTCTATCGGCTCAGTTGGCTGGGGCTGGGCGGTGGGGTGGTGGTGCTTGCGCTCTATAATGCGCTGCTGCTGCGGATGGACTTCTGGGTCGCCGCGCTCTTTTTCGGCATCTACTTCCTACTTGCGCTCACAATCACGCGCGTGCGGGCGGAGCTGGGCGCGCCGCACGAGATTTACTTCGTGAACCCGCAGCGCATCATGTTCGATGTGTTCACCCTGCGCGGGCTGGGCGTGGGCAACCTGACCGTGCTGCAGTCGCTTTATTGGTTCAATCGGGGCTACCGCTGCCACCCGATGCCGAACCAGTTGGAGGCGTTGCGGATGGGGCAGCAGTACGCGCTCTCGCCGCTGTGGCTGGGCGGGCTGATTCTAATAGTGTCCGCGCTGGCGTTCGTGCTGGTGTGTTGGGCGAACCTGCATGTGACCTATCGGTACGGGGCGGAAGGCGCGTGTCAGGGCTTCAAGTTCTGGCTAGGGCAGGAGTCGTTCAGTCGGCTCAACAGCTGGCTGACCGAGGAGCCGTTGCGCCACCCTGACCGCTGGTACTACTTGGCGGGCGGCGCGCTGGTGGTGCTGTCGCTCAAGGGGCTGCGAAGCGTCCTGCCTGCGTTCCCGCTGCATCCGACGGGCTACGCGCTCGGCGTCAGCTTCGCGGTGGACTACTTCTGGTTCCCCTTCCTGCTGGGGTGGCTGCTGAAGGTGTGCTTGTTGCGGTTTGGGGGCTGGCATGTGCATCGGCGCGGGCTACAGTTCGCGCTGGGGCTGATTCTGGGCGACTTCACGATGGGGTCAATCTGGTCGCTGATCACGCTGGCGTTCGAAGTGCCGACCTATCGGATTTATATTTGAGGTGGAGAGGGGGTTGGGATATACTCGCATACCTGCGGAATAATACCAACCGCGTGGGCGGAGTTTAAGATTGCCCCCCTCCTTTAGGTTCCCCCCGCTTCGCGAGGGGAACCGCGTGGGGCGCGTGGGTTCGGTTCCCCCTGCGTGCAGGGGGAACCTTAGGGAGGGGGTCTTCAATCTCGCTTGTTTTTGTAAACTGTGTCTCCGCGATTGGTAGAAGCCCGATTAGGGTATCCTGATACATCGTGAGGCTGATAACGCACATCGGAACCGTTCGGGGCACGCACATCGAGCTGGAGGAGCCGATCAATCTCCCTTCAGGGACGCGCGTTCTTGTCCTCGCGCTGCCAGAGGGTAAGATGGATAGCCATCGGATTGTTTCGCGACGAGGCGGAGCTTCTGGATACTATGCTGGAAACTGTGATGACCGCATGAGAAACTCGCCCCCTACGCCTGCACGACGAACGGATTCCCAATCAGGCGCGACTCAACGCCGTCAGGTACACTCTATGCCGATGCAACGCAAGCCAACCGAGACGCGCCTGTATCGGCAGGAGATGAACGAGCGGATTTTGGGCAGCGGGTTCAAGCCGTTCCAGCGGTTCTTTGCGCTGGACGCCAGCGCGTACACCGACGGCGCAATCCCCGTGAAATACAAAGAGATGATGGGGCTGGTCGCCTCGATGGTGCTGCGCTGCAACGACTGCATCTTCTATCACTTAGACCGCTGCGTGCAGGAGGGCGCAACCCGCGAGGAACTGCACGAGGCGATGAATATCGCGCTAATCGTCGGCGGCTCTATCGTGATTCCGCACTTGCGCTACGCCTACGAGATGATGGACGCACTCTTTGCCGAGAAGGAGAAGACCGAATGACCACCGTACACATGACGATAGCGACCACGAACCCAGAGCAGGTGAAGGTTCCGTGGCTGTGGCGGCTGGGGCGCGAGTTCGACCTGAAGGTGAACATCCTGAAGGCGAACATCAACGAGGACGCGGGCTGGGCGTTCGTCGCGCTGGAGGGACCCATCGAGGAGATTCAGCGCGCCACCGCGTGGCTGCACACCACAGGGCTGCATATTGAGCCTGTGGAGCGGTCGGTGTTCGAGTAAGCCCCGATGGAGACGGCAGCCGTCCCGCTGAAGACGCCGCAGCCGCCCGCCGACTTCGAGGCGTTCTGGCAGGCGGCGGCGCAGGAGGCGAAGTCCGCGCCGTTGCACTTCGAGCGCGTGCATCAGGCGGGCGACGACCTGCCGACGCACACGGTGTACCGCCTGCGCTGGGTGGGCATCGACAGGCGCGGGCGCGAGGGCTGGTACGCCATACCGCGCGGCATATCTCTGCCCACCCCTGCCGTGCTGTACCTGCCCGGCTACGGCGTCGGCACCGTGCCCATCAACGAAAACACCGCCTTCGAGGGGCTAATTACGCTGTCCATCAACCTGCACGGCTACGCCGTCGAGCCGAGTGTGCCCTACAGCCCCGAACTGGGCTACTTCACGCGCGGCATCGAGTCGCCCCAGACCTACATCTACCGCCGCTTGGTGCAGGACAGCCTGCTGGCGATGCGCATCCTAGCAGCGCAAGCGGAGGTTGACTCGCGCTTTCTGGTCGCGGCGGGGCTGAGTCAGGGCGGCGGGCTGGGGGTGATGTTAGGCGCGTGGTGCCCCCTCACGCGATGCGTCGTCGCCGAGTTGCCCGCGCTGACCTACTGGGAGTACCTGCTGGGCAGAACCGTGTGGCGCTACCCCATCAAGGAGTTTCAGGACTACATGGAGGCGACGGGCGTCTCGCGCGACGCGCTGCTACACACGCTGCAGTATTACGATGCGGTGAACCACGCGCCGTATGTGCGCGTGCCTGTGCAACTGAGCCTCGCGCTGAAAGACCCTGGCATCCGCGCGCCTGTGGTTTTTTCGCTGTACGACGCGCTACCCCAGCCGAAGCGACTACTCATCTACGAAGACCACGGGCACGACTGGCATCCTGAGATGCGCCTGCACTTGCAGGAGTGGGCGTGGCGTCACTTCGGACGCTTGCGGTAGCGTTCGTACAGGCGGATGTGCTTGCTGGTCATCTCGATGGGACGCCCTGCGATCCAGACCTGAATCACCGCGCTGCGGATGTCCAGCGGGTCGCCCGACACCAGCACGAGGTTCGCGTCCTTGCCCACTTCGATGCTGCCGAGCCGATGCGCCAGCCCCAGAATCTGCGCAGGGTAGAGCGTGATGGCTTTCAGCCCCTCCTCGCGGGGCAGCCCGTGCGCGACGGCGGTCGCCACATGATACGGCAGGTTGCGGGCGTTGCTGGCGTCGTTGCTGGCGATGCAGAAGCGCACGCCCTTCTCGTGCAGGCGTTTCGGCAGCACGAACGGCTCGTCGTAGGGTTCCGATTCCGCGCTGGGCATATTGTGGACGCCTTCCAGAATCACGGGTACCTGCTTTTCGCGCAGCAGGTCGGCGACTCGCCACGCCTCTGAGCCGCCCACAATCACCAGGCGCACCTTCTGCTCCTCTGCCCAGCGGAGGGCGGCTTGGATGCCCAACGCGCTGTTGACGCGCACAAACAGCGGCAGCTTGCCCTCCAGAATGGGAATCATCGCGTCGAAGCGCGGGTCGCGCTCGTGGGCGGGGATGCCGTCCTCGTCCGCGGCTTGGTGGGCGCGCAGGTAGCGGCGGGCGTTGTCGAAAAACTCATCGATGGGGCGCATGCGGCTCTCCCAGTCGCGGCGGCGGGCGTCCGCGCTCTGGTTCGGCGTCGCCGACGGCGCAGGGAAGTTCATCATCAGCCCGATCGGCGTCTTGATGACCATCTCCTCCCAAGTCCAGCCGTCGAGGTTCATCACGCAGCCCATGCCCGACAGGATTCCGCCCGTGGGCGCGGCGACCACCGTCGTCGTGCCGTTCACGCGCGTGACGGGAATCAGTTCCGAGTCGGGGTTCAGCGCGATTTCGGCGCGGGCGTTCGGGTTGAACGGTCCCGTCTCGGTAGTATCGATGGTGGCGGCGATAGAGCCGATTTCGGTTAGCCCCAGCGTGGTGAGCGCGTCGATGTAGCCGGGGTAGAGGTGGTTGCCCTTGCCGTCGTAGACGACTGCGCCGCGCGGGATAGTGAGGTTCTTGCCGACGGCGGCGATTTTGCCGTCGCGGATCAGCACCATCGCGCCCTCAATCGGCGGGGTAGTGATGGGGTGAACCGTGACATTTCGAATCGCGTAGACGCCGCGCGTGCGCGTCGGTCGCTCCAGCGACGCCTCATACCGCGGGGCGAGCGGCGAGATGCCCCCGTCCGCCCATACGCTTAGCACCAGCAGAAGCCCTACGCCGTATCCAACCAGCCTGTGCATAGGCGCGGGATTCGGCGGGTTCAGCGGGATTCCTGCATGCGTAGAGGGGGCACTCCGCGCTACCGCAGCCCCTTCTCGCGCAGCAAGGCGTCTATCCACCGCGCGTCGTCCTCGCTGAACGCGGGCGGCGGCGGGTCGCGGCGGTAGTCTATCGTGTCTGCATACGCCCCGTCCACGTAACACTGCTCCACCACCGCCTGCACATCCAACTTTGCAGGCTTGTCGTCGGGCAGCAGCGGGATGGGAATGACAGGCAGCCGCTCGCGCACCGTGCGCGGGTACAGGTAATACACCGCCCGCTCGAACCAGCAGTTCACGCTCACCAAGTAGTGCCAGCCGTTGGGCGCGTTCGCCTGCAGCAGCTTGTGCGGCACAGCCAGCGTATGCTCCCCGCCGCGCAGCAGGTCAATCTCCACCAAGTTCACCTCGCTGCGCAGGATCTCGCGCTGCTTGCGCAGGTAGAGCGCGCGCCCGTCGGAATGCGCCTCTTTGTTGGAGGGACTCAGCACTTCAATCACCGTCACCAAGCGCATGTTGTCTTGGCGGTCGAAGATTTGCACGAAGGTCTCCGTGTGGGGAACCTCCTCCACTTGGAGGACGATTGGGGCGTCGCACTCGCGCTCCAGCACAGCGACTCCTCCCCCGCCCTCAGAGTCGGGGCGTCTACGGCGAAAGAGGGCGACATCAGGGACAATCTCGCGCTCGGCGAACTCTAAGTAGACGCGCTCTTCCACACGCGCCACATAGCGCGGGCGCAGGTGGGGCTGAAGCGCGTTGCGGATGTAGATAACCACGCTGGCGTGGAAGTCGTTCCACAGCGCACGGTCTTCGAGGTACGGGTTCATGCCAGGAAACGGGTTGGTCATGCTCTCACCCGTGGAGATTATACCTCGCTGTCGGCGGGCGCGTTTTCGGCGCATAGTTGATTATACCGCTGTGTGCGGTGGTATAATCCCCGTATGGGGCAGGCGTGTTCGTGCGCATACAAGTCGGCGCGTCGGCAGGCGTGGACGATAGGCGTCGGCTTAGCGTTGGCGCTTGGGGCGGAGATCGCCGAGTGGCTGGGGTTGGAGGGCGCACTGCCAATCGCGCTGGCGGGCGCGGCGATACTGCTAGCGGGGCGCGGGGTGCTGTGGCAGGGGCTGCACGCGCTCGTGCGCCTGCGCCCGAACATCTACCTGCTGATGACGCTGGCAAGCGCGGGCGCGCTCGCGCTGGGCAAGTGGGGCGAGGCAGCGGTCGTGCTGACGCTGTATGCGCTGGCGGAACTGCTGGAACAGCGCGCCAGCGAACGCTCGGAACAGAGCCTGCGCGCCGCGCTCCAGATCGCCCCCGCCGAAGCGACGGTGCAGACCGCCGACGGCGCGTGGCGCACGGTTCCCGTCGCGCAGATTCGCGTCGGGCAGCGCGTGCGCATCAAGCCTGGCGAGCGCGTGCCCATCGACGGGGTCGTCAGCGCAGGCGCGTCGGCGGTTGACCAGTCGCCGATTACAGGCGAAAGCATGCCCGTCGAGAAGGCGGTCGGCGATACGGTCTATGCGGGGTCGCTGAACCTACACGGCTCGCTGGAGGTGGAGGCAAGCACGACGGCAGAGGGCACGCTGGCGGCGCACATCGCGCGGGTCGTGGCGCAAGCCCAGGAACGGCGGGCGCAGGTAGATCGCCTGATTGACCGCTTCGCGCAGGTGTATACCCCGCTGATGCTCGCGCTGGCGTCGGGCGTGGCGTTGCTGCCCCCGCTACTGATGGGCGCGCCGTTTGGCGAGTGGCTCTATCGCGGGCTGGTGCTGCTGGTGCTGGGCTGCCCGTGCGCGCTGGTGATAAGCATCCCCGTGACGCTGCTGTGCGCACTGACGGGGCTGGCGCGGCAGGGCGTCGTGGTCAAGGGCGCGGTGGTGCTGGAGCAGGCGGCGCGCCTGCGCGCCTTCGCCTTCGACAAAACAGGCACGCTCACCTACGGCGACCTGCGCGTGGCAAGCGCACAAAGCCTCGACCAAACCCCGCTCCATACACACTTGCGCATCGCGCACAGCCTCGCGAGCTATTCGGAGCACCCGATTGCACGCGCCATTCGCGCCTACTGCCAGCAGCAAGGCATCCAGGCGCAGCCCCTGGAATCGTTCGAGGCGTCGCCAGGGCTGGGCGTTGCGGGCGTCGTTGGGGGCGCAACCTATCGGATGGGCAACCACCGCTTCGTGGAGCAGCATAACGCCTGCTCCAAGGCGCTGGAGCAACTGCTGGAGTCGCTGGAGTCGCAGGGGCTGACGCCCGTAGTGCTGTTTGACCGTCAGCCGCGTGCGGTCTTCGCGCTCAGCGACACGGTGCGTCCCGACGCAGCGGAGGCGATTGCCCAGTTGCACGCGCTTGGGGTGCAGACCGCGCTGCTCACAGGCGACACGCAGGCAACCGCCACCGCCGTCGCGCAGCGCACGGGCGTATGCGAACACTACGCCGAACTGTTGCCCCACGAGAAGGCGCAGTGCATCGACGCGCTCCGCACGCAGTATGGGGCGGTCGGGATGGCGGGCGACGGCATCAACGATGCGCCCGCGCTCGCCTGCGCCGATGTGGGCGTCAGCTTCGCCGAGCGGGGCGCCGACCTCGCGCTGGAGACTGCTGATGTCGCGCTGATGACGCACGACCTGCGCCGAGTCCCGTTGCTTATCGAGACGGCGCGCCGCGCACTGGGCATCATCCAGCAGAATCTCGCGTTCGTGCTGACAGTGCGGGCGGTGTTTGTCGCGCTCGCGCTCACGGGCAACGCGACGCTGTGGGCTGCCATCGTCGCCGATATGGGCAGCACGCTGCTGGTCATCGCCAACGGCTGGCGCGCGGGCAAAACGCCGCCCATCGGGTACAATTCCAACCAGTGAGGTCGCCGATGACGGAACGCAAACCCGAAGGCTATATCGACGGAACGCCGCTCCACCCCGAAAGCCTGATGATGGGCTACGGCTACAAGCCCGAATGGTCGGAAGGCGCAATCAAGTGCCCCATCTTCCAAACCTCCACCTTCGTGTTCAAGACCGCCGAGGAGGGCAAGGCGTTTTTCGAACTGGCATACGGCTTGCGCGAGCCGAAGCCTGGCGAGCAGGTGGGGCTGATTTACAGCCGCATCAATAACCCTGACTTGGAGATTCTGGAAGACCGTCTGTGCCTGTGGGACGAGGCGGAGGACGGCGCGGTGTTCGAAAGCGGCATGGCGGCGATTGCGACCGCTGTGCTGGCGTATGTGCGCCCGGGCGACATGATTTTCCACAACGAGCCGCTGTACGGGGGCACCGACCACCTGTTCCGAAGCGTGCTGCGCGAATTCGGCATTCACGCTGTGCCATTCCCTGCAGGCGCGCCGAACGAGCAGGTAGAGGCAATCCTGGCGGACTGCCCGCTGCGCGACCGCCTCGCGATGATTTACATCGAGACGCCCGCCAACCCCACCAACGCGCTCGTCGACATCGAGTTCTGCAGCCAGTTGGCGAAGCGGTACGCTCCCAACGGGCGCGAGGTAATCGTGGCAGTGGACAACACCTTTCTGGGACCGCTGTGGCAGCATCCGCTCAAGCACGGCGCGGACTTAGTGCTGTATTCGGCGACGAAATATATCGGCGGGCACAGCGATGTGATTGCGGGCGCGTGTCTGGGCAGCCGCGCCAAACTCGCCCCCGTCAAAGCGCTGCGCACCTTTCTGGGCACGATGGCGGGACCGTGGACGGGCTGGCTGCTGATGCGCAGCCTCGAAACGCTCAAGTTGCGCATGACCGCGCAGATGAAAAACGCCCGCTATGTCGCCGACTTCCTCGCCGACCACCCCAAAGTGCAGCGCGTCTACTATCTGGGGCACCTCACGGAAGGGCATCCGCAGTTCGCGCTCTATCGCAAGCAGTGCCTCGCGCCCGGCGGCATGATTTCGTTCGAGATTGTGGGCGGCGAGGCGGAGGCGTTCCGATTCCTAAACGCACTCAAGCTCATCAAGCTCGCCGTGAGTCTGGGCAGCACCGAGTCGCTGGCGGAACACCCCGCGACGATGACGCACGCTGATATGCCCCGCGAGACGCAGCAGGCGTTCGGCATTACCGACGCGCTGATACGACTCTCGGTCGGGGTAGAGCATCCCGAAGATTTGGTGCTGGATCTCAAGCAGGCGTTGGAGCGGGTCTGAGCCTGCGCCCCTTGACAACGCGCCCGCGCAGTTGGGGTATAATTGCATTCGCCACGCGCGGGTGGTGGAATTGGTAGACACGCATGGTTGAGGGCCATGTGGGCATAGCCTGTGTGGGTTCGAGTCCCACCCCGCGCACCATGCGCGTGGGCGGTTAGCTCAGCGGTAGAGCGCTTCGTTCACACCGAAGAGGTCGCTGGTTCGAGTCCAGCACCGCCCACCATAAACGACAGCCCTGAACGCGCAGGCTGTCCGCAACACGCCCCGCACGGCGCAGTGAGCCTCTCCCTCTGGTGAGGGGCTATTTATTATAGCGACCGACGGAGAGCCACACAGGAGTAATGCCATGAAACAGTATGCGCTTGAGCAGATACGCAATGTAGCGTTGGCGGGACATGGCGGGAGCGGGAAAACGACTCTCGCGGAGCATCTCCTCTATATCGCTGGACACATCGACCGCGTCGGCAGCATCGAAGCGGGCAACACGACCTCGGACTTTGACCCCGAAGAGCAGCGGCGTAAAATCAGCCTCAGCGCCACCTTGCTGCCCATCGAGTGGGAGGGACACAAGATTAACCTCATCGACACGCCAGGCTTCCCCGACTTCATCGGCGAGCTGTATAGCGTAGCGCAGGTCGTCGATTCGGTTATCTTGGTTGCGCCTGCGCAGGCGGAGCTGGAGGTCGGCTTCGAGAACGCTTGGGAGCTGTGCGAGGCGCGCCAGCTGCCCCGCCTGATCTTCGTGAACAAGATGGAGCGCGACGGCGCGGACTACAACGGCTTGCTGCAGACCCTGCGCAACGCCTACGGCAATCGCATCGTGCCGCTGCAAATCCCCATCGGCGCAGAGACGCAGTTCAAGGGCGTGGTCGATGTGCTGCACCAGAAGGCGTATGTGGGCAAAGACCGCGATACTGCCCCCTCGCCTGTGCCCACCGAGCTGCAAGGCGAGGTCGAGCGCGCCCGCGAGTTGCTGATGGAAGCCGCCGCCGAATCGGACGACGCGCTGCTGGAAAAGTACCTCGACGGCAACCTGTTGACCGACGAGGAGCTGGTACACGGCTTCCACGAGGGAGTGCGCACGGGGCGTATCGTGCCCGTGCTGTGCGGTTCCGCAGCGTTGGGCGAGGGTCTCGCGCCCCTGCTGCAGGCAATTCTGGAGCTGATGCCCAGCCCTGCCGAATCGCCTGCGCCGAAAGCGACCGACCTGCGCACGGGCAACCCCGTCGAACTGACGCCCGACCCCAGCGCGCCTTTAGCCGCGTTCGTGTTCAAGACCACCGCCGACCCGTTCGTGGGCAAACTGACCTACTTCCGTGTCTATTCGGGCACACTGCGCGGCGACTCGCAGGTCTACAACGCCCAGAAAGAGCGCGACGAACGCATCGGACAGGTGTTCTACACGCGCGGCAAAACCCAAATCGCGACCACCGAAGTGCGCGCGGGCGACATCGGCGTCGTGGCGAAACTCCAAGAGACCAGCACGGGGCACACCCTCTGCGACAAGAGCCGACCCGTCGCGATTGAACCCATCACGATGCCCGACCCCATCTACACTGTCGCTGTGGTCGCCAAGACCAAAGCGGATGAAGACCGCATGGGACCCGCGCTGGCGCGCCTGCAGGACGAAGACCCCACCTTCCACGCGCGACGCGACCCCGAAACGGGACAGACCTTGCTGTCGGGCATGGGCGACCTGCACCTGGAGGTGATTATCGACAAGCTCAAGCGCAAGTTCAACACCGAAGTCGCAACCGAAGAGCTGCGCATCCCCTACCGCGAGACCATCACGCGCCCTGTGCAGCGCGTCGAGGGCAAGTTCAAACGGCAAACAGGCGGGCGTGGACAGTACGGACACTGCTTCATCAACCTTGAGCCGCTGCCGCGCGGCTCAGGGATCGAGTTCACCGAGAGCATCGTCGGCGGCGCAATCCCCAAAAACTACATCCCCGCCATTGAGAAGGGCATCCGCGAGGCTGCCGAGAAGGGCATCCAAGCGGGCTACCCCGCCACCGACTTCAAGGTGAATGTGGTGGACGGCTCGTATCACGAGGTGGACTCGTCGGATCAAGCCTTCCGCATCGCGGGTAGCCTCGCCTTTCAGGAAGCGGCGATGAAGGCGGCTCCCGTCGTGCTGGAGCCGATTCTGGAAGTCGAAGTCGATGTGCCCGAAGCGTTCACGGGCGATGTGATGGGCGATTTGAACGGGCGGCGCGGGCGGATTGCGGGCATCGAGAGCCTCGGCAACGGCAGGCAGTGCATCCGTGCGACCGTGCCGATGAGCGAGATGACCCGCTACGCGCTGGAGCTGCGCTCCATCACGCGCGGGCGCGGACGCTTCCGCACGCGCTTCTCGCACTACGAAGAGGCGCCGCACACCGTCGCGCAACCGCTCATCGAGAAGCACAAGCGCGAACGCGAGTCGCAGGAACACTAAGCATCTACCCACCCCTCTCCCACGCACTGGGAGAGGGGCTGGGGGTGAGGGCTTAAGCGTCGAAGTAGAGCGCGAACTCGTAAGGGTGCGGGCGCAGCAGGATGGCGTCCACCTCCCTGACGCGCTTATACTCCAGGTAGGTCTCCAGCAGGTCGGGCGTGAACACCCCGCCGCGCATCAGGAACTCGTGGTCTTGTTCCAGCGCATTCAGCGCGTCGGCGAGCGTCGGCGGCGTGGTCGGGATGCCCTTGCGCTCGTCGGGTGGCAGCTCGTAGAGGTCTTTGTCGATGGGGTCGGGCGGCTCGATGCGGTTCTGGATGCCGTCCAGCCCTGCCATCACCATCGCCGCGAACGCCAAGTACGGGTTCGCCGTCGGGTCGGGCGCGCGGAACTCGATGCGCCGCGCCTTCGGGCTGGGCGAGTAGGTCGGGATGCGGATACACGCGCTGCGGTTGCGCTGGCTGTAGACGAGGTTGATAGGCGCCTCGTAGCCGGGCACCAAGCGTCGGTACGAGTTGGTGGTCGGCGCGGCGAACGCCAGAACCGCAGGCGCGTGCTTGAGCAGCCCGCCGATGTAGTAGCGCGCCGTGTCTGAGAGCATCGCGTAGCCCCGCTCGTCGTAAAACAGGTTCACGCCGCCCTTCCACAGGCTCTGGTGCGTGTGCATCCCGGAGCCGTTGTCCTGAAACACGGGCTTGGGCATAAAGGTCGCCGTGTAGCCGTTGCGCGCGGCGACATTCCGAACCACATACTTATACAGTTGCACCTTGTCGGCGATGCGCACGAGCGTGTCGTACTTGATGTCGATCTCCGCTTGCCCTGCCGCGCCAACCTCGTGGTGCTGCACCTCCACCTCGACGCCGACTTCCTGCAGGGTGAGCATCATCTCCGTGCGCAAGTCTTGCAGCGTATCCGACGGCGGGCAGGGGAAGTAGCCGCCCTTGAGACGCATCTTGTAGCCCAGATTCGGCTTCTCCTCGCGCCCCGTGTTCCATTCGCCCTCGTCGGAGTCGATGTAGTAGTAGCCGAAGTGGGAGCCTTGCGCGTAGCGCACATCGTTGAACACATAGAACTCCACTTCGGGACCGAAGTAGGCGGTGTCGGCGATGCCTGTCGAGCGCAGGTAGGTTTCTGCCTTCTGCGCCACATAGCGCGGGTCGCGTGTGTACCGCTCGCGCGTGATGGGGTCAACCACATTACAAATCACGCTTACGGTCGGCACTTCGGGGAACGGGTCCATAAACACGGTCTCGGGGTCGGGCATCAGCAGCATGTCGGAGACATTGATGGACTGGAAGCCGCGGATGGAGGAGCCATCGAAGCCGATGCCCTCGTCGAATATCTCCTCCGTGAACGCCTCAATCGGCATCGAGAAGTGATGCCACATGCCGAACAGGTCGGTGAACTTGACATCGACCACACGCGCGTTATGCTCACGCGCGAACTGAATTGCTTCGCGTGGACTCATACGATCCTCCTCTGACTTAGTTTTGGTTTCTGGCGTATTGCCAGGGGGCGCGCAGGTATGCGCGCATGCTGAGGCGGCTTCGTCGCCGACAGGTGCGGGCAATCGGGCAGCGCATAGGGGGTCTGCACGCTTCGTTGCGATGCAGCGAGGTGCGACTGCACGATTCGGCTATATTATACCCCAATCAGGGGGGCATGTCAAGGGGTTGGGGGCGCGTCTTTCATCCGCTCGCGCGCCTTGCGTTCGATGTTGCGCCAGATGCCGCGCAGCCCCATCGCCTGCTTCATCGCCTCCAGCGTCTCATCGGCGATTTGGCGCATTTTTAGCGTGCCCGTGTAGATAATCTCTTCCACCAGCCCGCGCTCTTGGGCGAACTGTTCGCGCCGCTCGCGGATGGGGTCTAAGAAGGCGTTCAGGGCGCGCGCGAGTTTCTCCTTGACCTCCACATCGCCGACGCGCCCTTGCCGATAGCGCGCCTTCAGGTCGTCTACTTCCTCGCGGTTCGGGTTGAAGATGTCGTGGTAGATGAACACGGGGTTGCCCTCCACCGTGCCCGGAATGTCGGCGCGGATGCGTTTGGGGTCGGTATACATGCTGCGCACTTTTTTCTCGACGGTTTTGGGGTCATCGGAGAGGAAGATAGCGTTGCCGAGGCTTTTGCTCATCTTGGCTTGCCCGTCCGTGCCGACGAGGGTGGGCACCTCGCTGAGCATCACTTCGGGAATGGGGAACACCTCGCCGTAGAGGTGGTTGAATCGGCGGGCGATTTCGCGCGTGATTTCGACATGCGCCTCGTTATCCTTGCCGACGGGCACAAGGTGCGCGCGGGGCATCAGAATATCCGCCGCCTGCAGCACAGGGTAGCCAATCAGCCCGAAGGGGATGGACTCGTCGTCGATGTTGGCGGCGCGCGCCATGTCTTTGAGGGTGGGCAGGCGCGTCAGGCGCGGCAACGAGACCAGCATCTCAAAGATTAGGTTCATCTCGTACACCGCATGCACCGCCGACTGCAGGTAAATTGTGGACTTCTGCGGGTCAATCCCCACCGCGAGGTAGTCCAGCACCATCTCGCGGATGTTGGTGCGCATATCCTCGATGTCGTCGTGGGTGGGGCGTGTGGTCAGCGTGTGCAGATCGGCAATCAGGAAGTAGCACTCGTACTCGTCCTGCAGCTGGACGCGATTGTGCAGTGACCCGACATAGTGCCCCAGGTGCAGTTTGCCTGTGGGGCGATCGCCCGTCAGCACCCGTTTGCGCTCGCTCATCGGCGAGGGATTATACCTAACGCACTTGGAAGGGCACGATCTGGCTAATTGCGTGCGTGCTGAGGTCGTTGGTGAACGCCAGCACGACGGCGTAGTAGGTGCGCCCGCTGACCAGCGGCGGTCCCGTGTAGACCAGCGAGGTTGCAGGGGCGAACACCTTCGCCGCGCCAGGATTGTTCAGGTCGGTAGGGAAGTAGGGCGCGACCCTATAGTCGGGGAAGCGGTCGTAGATTAGCACCAGATAGTAGTCGGCGTTGGGCACGGGCGTCCACTGCAGGATGAGACCGTCCACGAGTTCGTTGGGGAACGGGCGCGTGATGGCGATGGGCGTGAACGGGCGCGCGCTCACGCGGTTGCTCCGTCCCGACACCGTGCCAGGGAGGTCGTTCAGGTAGTCGGTGTTCAGCGCGACCATCTCGTAGTAGTAGGTCACATTCGGCTGCAGGGCGGGGTCTAAGTCCGCAAAGAAGTTCGCCAGCGGGTCGCGCAAAAACGCAATCGCGTTGCGGTTGAGTTCGTCGATGGTGCGCCCGCGGTAAATCCCGTAGCCCAGCAGGCTGAGTTGCTCTTGGTACTCCCACCTGAGGTCGATTTCGATCCAGTAGTCGCCGACGGCGCGCGAGGCGACCGTGCGGCGCGGGCGCAGCTTGTCGTCAAACAGGGCGCGGATGGCGTTGTAAGCGTCGTATTCGCGTGCGCTGCGGGTGGCGGTGAGCGTGCGCGGCATCGTCCATGCCGTCGCCGAGAGGTTGAATGGCGTCTGCACGGGGCGATTGCGCGAGTCGTTCAGCGTGAAGCTGACGACGGTAGTCCGTCCTGCGACAATTGCTACCGTGCGCTTGTCGTTCTCGTAGTCAGGCGCGGAGGCGACAATCGGGTACTCGAAGCCTGCAGGCAGCCCCGTGATTCGGTAGAACCCACGGCGGTCGGTGACCGCCAGCGCGCTGCTCAGTGCGCCGCCTGCGAACACGCGCGCGCGCTCGATCCCGCGTCCAAACGCATCGCGCACAAAGCCCTCCACCCCGCCCTGACGGTCTGTAGGCGCAATCATAATATTTACATTTTTGGATTGCTCATTCTCGAACACCTGTGCTACATTCTGTCCTGTGTATTCCTTGCCGCCAATCACGGCGCGGGCGCGGATAATTGTAAACCCATCGGGCACATTCGTCAGGTAGTAGGTACCGTTGTGCAGCGAGCGGGTGCGGCTATTGACGGCGTTGGCGGCGAACACTTCGGCGTCGGCGACAGGATTGTCGTCAACATCGGTAATTGTCCCAGAGACGATGCCGACCTTGCCGTTCTCGCCGCAGCCTGCCAGCATCACAGCGCACAGAAACGCAAACACGCCTCCCCAAATGTGTCGTTGCATCGTCATACAGAAAGACGATTCGCGGGCGCGAGGGTTTCTCCTGCTACCAAAAAAGGGCGGTCGCTGACCGCCCCGTGTGTGTCCACCTGCGAAAGGAGGATGGTACGCTTAGCGTTGGCGGCGACGCAGCAGGATGCCGCCCAGCCCTGTCGCCAGCGCGATTAGGCTGGCAGGTTCAGGCACGACGGTCCAGTCCTGCTCGACCAGCATCAGCGCTGCCGAAGAGGTACTGTCGATGATGCCGCCCAGTTGGAAGGTCTCGTAGACGGTCACATCGTTGGCGGGCACAGAGAGAGCGGCGGGTATCACGATGCTGAACGCACCGTTTGACCCGCCCGCGTAGTTGCCGCCGTAGATGGCGCCGCTCGCCTGCCAGAGGATTGCGTTGTCCGAGTTGCGCACCACCTTCTTGAACCAGGTGATGCGCCCCCAGTCGTTCACATACCCCGCAATCACGAAGTTGAAGCCGTTCAATGGCGGCAGGCTGTTCGTCGGGTCGTTAATCGTGTACTGTCCGAAGAAGCTTCCCACGGTATAGCCTGTGCCCATCCCGACGATTAGGGGATGCGGTGTGGCGGCTGCCGTCAGGAAGGTGATCTGCGGCACAGGGTTGCTCTGGACTATGGTGGGCACACTCACAGGTGTGCTGGGAGGATTGAGAACCCCGCTGCTGTTGACGATTGTTACATTCCACGAGGCGAACGCGCTCGTGAACACAGCCAATACTCCCAGAGTTGTTAGTACTCGCTTCATGATGGTTCCTCCGTTCTGTCGGCGCGTTGAAGACGCGCACTGCACTTGAATAAGCAATTTGCGTGCCAAACGGCTTTTTTCGCGCAAAAACTGGTATTTTTGGCGTTTTTCACCTATGTCAAACAAAAACAGGGCGGGCACGAAGCCCGCCCTGCGCTACGGTCAGGAGGATACAGCGGTTGCGCCTTAGCGCTTGCGGCGGCGCAGCGCGAGCAGTCCGACCAGCCCGCTGCTGAGCGCAATCATGCTCGCAGGCTCTGGCACCCAGTCCTGCTCCACCAACAGCAGCCCAGCCGTAGAGACGGGATTGGTTGGCAGTACGAACAGCAGGAAGTTCTCAAACACGGTCACATCGTTGGCAGGCGCCGACAGCATAGCAGGAATTACGACGCTGAACGCGCCATCCGTGCCGCCGAAACCCGAACCTGCGAACATGCCCGAGTCGTTGTAGAGGATGGCGTTGTCCGAGTTGCGGATGACCTTCTTCTGCCAGACGATCATCGCGCTGCCGTCCACCACGCCTGCAATCACGAAGTTGAAGCCTGTGAGCATGCCTGCGGAACTCGAGGCAGGCGCGATGGAGTAGGCGCCCGAAAAGGTGCCGTTGGTAAATGCGGTCCCGTCGCCAACCAGTATCGGGTTCGGCGTCGCCACAGCCGTCAGGAAGGTAATCTGCGGCAGGGGCGAAGTCGTCACTATCGTCGGCACAGACACAACCGTCGACGGCGGGTTGAGAACCCCGCTGCTGTTGAGCACCGTAACATTCCAGGACGCAAATGCGCCCGTTGCCAGCACGCTGGCAACCATGACCGAAGTCATCATGCGTCGTATCATCATCATAGACCTCCTTTGCGGCTTGGGGGCGAATCGGGCGTAACAGAGAAATAACCCCGCGTAAGCCTACTCTTTGACGAGCAACTTCTGTGCCAAAGTTCCCTGTTCCGAGAAAAACTCGTATTTTTGCAGGTAGCGCACGACACACGCACTGATTGGGTATAATCCCCGCTTGAACAGGAGGCAACGACCGATGTACGCGATTATCCAAACAGGCGGCAAGCAGTACCGCGTGGAGCCGAACACGATTCTGAGCGTAGAGAAGCTTGAAGCGGAACCGGGAACCGAAATCGAGATTAGCGAGGTGCTGATGGTGCGCACAGACGACGGCATCAAGGTCGGCGCGCCCTATGTGAGCGGCGCGAAGGTCGTCGCTGAGGTGGTCAAACAGACCAAAGCGCCCAAAATCATCGGCTTCAAATACAAGCCCAAGAAGAACGAGCGCAAGCGCTGGGGGCATCGCCAGCCACTGACCATCCTGCGCATTAAGTCGATCGAGGCGTAAGTGATGCCAGAACCGATTCGGCGCGTGCTGGACGCCCTGCTTGAAGACCTTCAGGCGGGGCTACCGATTCGTTTGGACGCCGCCGAGCGCTACCGCGCGGAAGTGGACGGCTACCGCATCCAGTTCGAGGGCGAGGACGACTTGCTGCACTGCAGCATCGAGCGCATCGACGGCGGGCGTATCGAGTTAGAGCAGGCGCACCGTGTGGTGGAGCCGCTGTTTGCCGTGATGCCGAAGGGCATCGTGTGGTTCAAGCCCGCCGAGCATTCTGTGCATTACTATGTCGGGCACGACCACTTTTTGCAGGCGCACTTGCAGGAGTCTGCCCCGTCCCCAGCGAATCGTGCGCCATAGGGCGACGGCAGCCCTGTGGCGTCTATGAGCGCACTACTGGTTCTGTTGGGCGTTGCGATGTTGCTGGCGCTGGCGTATCGCTGGTACGGGCGCTGGCTGGCGACGCGCGTGTTCACGCTGGACGATTCTGAGCCGACCCCTGCCCACACCCTGCGCGATGGGCGCGACTTCGTGCCTGCCCCGCCGCTGGTGGTGTTTGGGCATCACTTCGCCTCCATCGCGGGGCTGGGACCGCTGCTGGGTCCCGCGATTGCCGTGATTTGGGGCTGGGTTCCCGCGCTGCTGTGGATTGTGCTGGGCTGCATCTTCGTCGGCGCGGTGCATGACTTGGGCTGCATGTACAGTTCCGTGCGCAATCGGGCGCGCAGTGTGGCGGACTTGGCATACGATGTGGCGGGGGCGCGGGCGCGAGCGTTGTTTCTGCTGTTCGGGGTTTTCGCGCTTGCGCTGGCGATGGGCGTGTTCGTGATCAATATCGCGAACCTGTTTGCGCCAGGTGCAGGCGGCGCGGAGGGCGGGCATGTGCCCGAAGCGGTGCTGCCCAGCTTCGCGCTGGTTGCGATTGCGCTGGTTGTAGGCGTGCTGTTTTATCGCTACCGTGTGTCGCTGGCGAAACTCACGCTGCCCGCGCTGCTGGCGAGCCTGCTGTGCGTGTGGCTGGGCGTGCAGTACCCGATTACGAGCCTGTTCGGGCTGGAGTTGACCGCGCCGCTGTGGACTTACTTGCTGCTGGGCTACGCGCTGGCAGCGACGCTACTGCCCGTGTGGGTGCTGCTGCAGCCGCGCGACTACCTGAACTCGTTCCAGCTGTTTCTGGGCATGGGGCTGCTGCTGACAGGCGCGGTGGTAGGCGGGTTCACGCTGAGCGCGCCTGCGTTCAACCCTGCGCCTGCGGGTGCGCCGCCGATGTTCCCGCTGCTGTTCATCACGATTGCATGCGGGGCGGTGTCGGGGTTTCACTCGTTGGTGGCGTCGGGCACGACCGTGCGGCAGTTAGACCGCCAGAGCCACGCGCTGCCAATCGGCTACGGCGGGATGCTCACCGAAGGGCTGCTGGCGACGCTCGCGTTGCTGGCGGTGGCGGCGGGCTTGGGCGCGGAATGGCAGTCCCGCTACCCCGACTGGCTCACGGCGGGCAAGAGTGCGCTGGCGAACTTTGTGCATGGGGCGGGCACGCTCGTCAGCGCGGTTGGCGTGCCGCTTGCGCTTGCCAAGGTGTTCGTGGCGACGGTGGCGGTCGGCTTCGCGCTCACTACGCTGGACACAGGCGCGCGTCTGATCCGCTACAACCTGCAAGAGCTGGGGCGCGCGTGGCGCATCACACCGCTGGTCAACCCGACGCTCAGCACCCTGCTGGCGGTGGGGCTGATCGGCTTCTTCGCGCTGCTGAAAGCCCCTGACCCCGTCACGGGCGAGCTGAAGTCGGTCGGCGCGTTGCTGTGGCAACTGTTTGGCGCGTCGAACCAGCTCTTGGCAGCGCTGTCGCTGCTGGTGGTCTCGCTCTACTTGCGCTCGCTGGGGCGACCGACGCTGTATACGCTGCTGCCGATGGGCTTTATGCTCCTCGCGACGCTCACCGCGCTGGTTATCGGGATGCGCAACTTCGCTGCTCAGGGCAACACGCTGCTGCTGGGCGTGAGCGCGGTCATCTTCGCGTTGGCGGTGTGGCTGGTGGGCGAGGCGATTGTGGCATGGCGACGCGGCGCACAGACCGCCGTGTCCACACGGTAGGTATAATCCCGCTATGCGAACGCTTAGCGTGCTATTTGCGGTCGGCATCTTAGGATGGTGGGGCGCGCCTATTTTCGTGGGGCAGACAGTTGCGCAGTTTCAGATGACCCCCTCCTACAGGTTCCCCCTGCAAGCAGGGGGAACCAAGTTGGGGGGCAGTTCCCCTCGCGAAGCGGGGCGACCTTCGCCTGCGCACGGTTCCCCTCGCGAAGCGGGGGGAACCTTAGGGAGGGGGGCAACAACAGACAACTCCCCCGAAACGGCACAAAAGGAGAACCGCACCATGCAAACGGGCAAGAAGCGTCTTCTGGTGGTCACGCACACAGCAGGTTTCCGACACGCCGACTCGATTGAACTGGGCGAGAAAATCTTGGCGGAGATCGGCGAACGCAGCGGCGTGTTTGAAGTGGACTACTGCCGCGACGCGAGCGATGTGCAAAAGATGCTCACGCCTGAGTTCCTGAACGCGGGCAAGTACGACGGGGTAGTGTTTCTGAACACCACAGGCGACATCGGTATCCCCGACTTGGGCGCGTTTCTGGAGTGGCTCAAGGGCGGCAAGGCGTTTATCGGCATCCACGCCGCTGCTGACACCTACCATAACCGCCCCGAATACCTCGAGATGGTGCAGGGGCAGTTCGCCTATCATGGCAAGCAGACCAAAGTGGTCGCCAAAGTGGAGCAGCCCGAACACCCCGCGGTGGCGCACCTCGCGCCGGAGTGGACGGTCTTCGACGAGATTTACCTGTTCAAGGAGAACAACCGCCCGCGCGTGCAGGTGCTGCTGTCGATGGATCGCCATCCCGACGACGGCACACCGAACGCTGGCAAAGAGGGCGACTACCTGCTGGCGTGGTGCCGCGAGTACGGCAAGGGGCGCGTGTTTTACACCGCGCTGGGGCATCGGCTCGATGTGTGGCAGGACGCGGCGTACCAGCGCCACCTGCTGGGCGGCATCAAGTGGGCGTTGCGCCTGCAGGAGAAGGGCGCGGTCAAACTGTAGGGGACGACGATGCGACGCCACATAGCGCAGGCAGGGACACTCAAGCGCGTACGCGAGCGGGCGCGGCGTATGCTCGCCAGCGAGCAACCGCTTACGGTGGACGACTACCTGCGCGTGACGGACGCCGATGACCTCTACGAACTTATCGACGGCGTGCTGGTGGAGCGCACGATGGCAGCGATGTGGCAACACGAGCAGCTTAGCGCGTGGCTGCTCGCGACACTGCGCCCGTATGTGGAGGCGAACGGGCTGGGATATGTCTCTGGCTCGCGCACGGCGGTGAAAATCTCTGAGTACCGCGCCCGCCTGCCCGACCTGCTCTTCATTCGCCGCGAGCGCGCGGATATTATCACGGAGTCCGCCATCGTCGGCGCGCCCGACTGGGTGCTGGAAATCCGCTCCCGCGCGAACTACCCTGCCGAGTGGCGCAGCTTGGAGATCGACTACCGTGCAATCGGCGTGGCGGAGCTGTGGCTGGTAGACCCACAGGCGCAGGTCGTTCGGGTGGCGCGACGGCGCGAGGGGAACTACGAGACCTTCGAGCAGTCGGCAGGCGCGCTCCATTCGTCTGCGATTGCGGGCTTCTGGGTGGAGGCATCGTGGCTGTTTTTCGGCAACGAGCGTCCCAGCACGCTGGAGATGCTGCGCCTGCTGGGGATTAGCCTGTAGCTATCAGGGGCTCCAGTCGCGCCTGCAGCCCCCGCGCACACGCCTCGAACCACGCGCGCCCAATCAGCAGGAACCACCACGCGGCGGGTCGTGCATGGGTCTGCAGCAGCCCTTCCGCCGTCAGGTAAGCGTCGCGAATCATCGCCAGTCGCGCTCGCTCCGCCTCGCATTCCAACTGGCGCACGCGCGCCCGCAGCGCCTCGGCGTCAGGCGTGCGCCCCACTTGCCGTCGCTCGGCGTTCAGCCTGCGAATCTCTGCCTTGAGCGCGTGCAGGCGCGGCGCGAGTTTGCTGAACCGCTTCGGGTGCCGCTGAATCTCGGCGATGAGGGCGCGTCGCTCGGCGTGCAGGGCGTGCGCCTGCTGGCGGAGCGCGTCGGCGCGTGCGCCGACCGTCTCGGCAAGCACACGCAGGCAAGCATCGTAGTCCGCCAGCCGCTCGCGCCATAGGTCGCCTTCCCGCTCGGCAAGCAGCGTCATCAGGTCGCGCGGGCGATGCACGCGGGCAAGTTGCGCCAGCAGGTGCTGCTGCTCGGCAACGACCGTGCGCCAGCGCGACGCGAACACATCGGAGCAGAGCGTCGGCTCGTCGAACGCGCGCGCCAGATGCGACGGCAAGCGCAGGTTGACGCACCGCGCCGCGCCCAGCGCGTCCCAAGTCGGATACTGCAGGCGCAGTATCGGATGCACGCGCACAGCGACCCCGCTTGCGTGCAACTGCGCCAGAAAGCGCGCCGTGCGTGTCAGATACGGCGAGCCGCGCTCGTTGAACACAAATACAAACTCGTGCGCCAGCATCGGCACGAGCGTGATCGCCTTGCCGACCAGCACACAGCCGTCGCCCCAGCGCGATTCGACGACCTGCGACAGCGCATGCACATCGCCGACAGGCGCGGGCAGGCGCACAATCTGCGGCTCTGGCGTCAGCACGACCAAGTACCGTTCTGTCAGCAGCAGCGTGCCGCGCCCGACCTGCGGGATGAGCAGGTCAAACGGCAGCGCGCCCTCGCCGAACTCGTCGAGCGTATAGATGGGCGAGTCGGCGACCGATGCGTTGTAGGCGTCCTCGCAGGCGCGGCGCGTCGCAGGGTTTACGAAAGCGTCCACCAGCGCGAAGCGCGGCAGCCCCGCCGTGCGCGTGTTGAACCGAAGCAGTTCCGTTGTGCGCGTAAACCCCACCGTATCAGGCAGCGCGCCCCCATAAAGCGACTCCAGCACCTCTGGGTACAGCGCGGCGTACAGGTCTGCCAACGAGTCGTTGGGGCGCGCAGCGGCGTAGTGCTGGATACGCTGGCGCATCGCCCATGCCCATTGGCAGGCGCGGGCGCGCGCGTCGGCGTCGTCGAGCATCTGGCACGAGCTGTCCAGCCCGAACGCCAGCAGCGCGTCGAGCGCGGGCGCAACCGCCGAGAGGGGCACTTCGCACACGGGGCGCGGCGTCGGGTCGCGCAGCGCCAGCCCGCGCCAGCCCCACGCCTCCGTAAGCGCGTCGATAAACGCGCCCTGACCCTCGCTGCACGACTCCGCCACGCGCGCCACGCGCCCGCCATACCGTGCGAACATCGGCAGCGTCGGCACCGTCTCGCTGCCGAACAGTTGCGCAATCTCCCCCGCTGCGGACCAGAGCGCGCGCGTCGTGCCGTCGTTATGGGGCAGCAGCGCGAACTCGCCGACCACCTGTGCCCCCTGCGGCAGGCGGCGCGTGCGCATACGGGCGAAGTAATCCGTGTCGTGGACGCCAAACAGCATGCGGCGCGTCGGGTCTATCGTCGGGAGCCAGTGCAGCAGGGCGAGCTTCATCGGCTCGTCCCAGAAGATTGTCTGCCCCAGCGCCAACAGCGGCGCATCGGGCGCAAGCCGCTGGAGCGCGTCGAACACCTCAGGCGGCGCACAACAGTTATCGTTCGGTTTCATAGCGCGTGCCTCATACAGACGCCAAGAGTCTACCCCAACGGGTATAATACCGCCATGCCGAAGTTCAAGGAAGGCGATCGGGTGCAGGTGCGCGCCCGCGACGCGCAGGGCAAGGAAGCACAGGAAGGACGCTACGCGCCCCACCTGGCGAACGCCGTCGGAACCGTCCTCAAGGTCTACGCCCCGCAGGAGATCGCCGTCGACCTCGACTTGGAGAGCCTGCCCGACGCAATCCGCCAGCGGCACGCCGAGCAGCAGACCCGTATGCACGAGCGCTGGCTGAATTCCCTCTCGGAAGAGGCGCGCAACCGCCTCACCGACGACGAGAAGTCGTTCCATCTGCGCTATGTCGCCCTGCTGGCGGAAGACGACCTGCTGCCGCTGAAGGCGACTGCCAAGTCTGCGACGGCGCGGCAGACGAAGCCGACCGCCGAAGCGAAGCCGTCCCCTGCCCGCGCCACAAAACGCGCGCCCACCGAACCCGCCCATCGCCCCACCCCCGAACAGTTAGAGCAACTGGAAGAGCAGTACCTCAAAACGCGCAAGCGCAAAGGCTCATAACCCGCTCGGTCAGCGAAAATCGTGGTATACTTAGGGCAGGCGGCGCGAACTCACCCTTCGCCGCCCGCAGATCGACGCCGATTCTGCACTTGTGAGGAACCTATGGAGAAACTGATTGATGCCTTAGTCCCTTTGCAGGCAGATAATCCGCTTGGATTGCCGATTATTCGCTCCGTGAAGGAGGCAGTGCCTATTCGCGGCATGAATATCCGCTCAGGGGTGTTCTATGTGATTCCTGAGCGACAGATGCGCGACTACGCCCGCATGCTGTGGGCGCATCCCCGCCTGAGCTTCCTGCACAAGGTGCGCTACAATGTGCTGGCAGCGCACCTACACAATCCGCCCAGCTCAGAGCCGGGCAGGGTGCTGTTCCCCGACAAGGCGGTGCTGGTGATTTACGACTACGACAACAATCTCGGCTACCAGATTGAGGCGGACTTCCCCGTGCCCAAGCGCGTGGAGATTACCCCGCTCAAGGAGCAGCCTGACATCTTCAGCGAGGCGGAGTTTCGCGACGCCGTGCAGGTGCTGGCGTCCGATCCGAAGTACGGCGAGCCGCTGCGCCGCGGAATCGCCTACTGCTCGCCCGGCATGCCTCCTGTGATCACCGAAGCCGCGCCTGAAAGCCTCTGGGGGCGCATCGACCCGTTCCCGAACTATGTGCCCGACCACCGCATGGTGTCCGTGCTACTGCACTTTCGACCAGGCAGCGGGCGCGAATCGGAGATCGGACACTTTCTGATTGACCTGACCGACAGACAAGTGTCGGCATACGGTACAGGCGGCAGCGACTTCTACCCTGCGGCGTGCGGGGGATCGCCCGCCAGTGGTAGCTGTACGAATGTCGGCGGCAGTGCGTGGCAAGCGCTTGAATGGCCTGCCAGGAATCCCGTGTGGAGTATGCTCGTGCGCCGTCCATCGGGCACTCGGATTATTGGCGAACAAGACTATGGGGCTGGCGTAGAGCTGATGGATGTGTTCTATAACGGGCGGCTGGTGCTCAAGCGCGGCGGGATGCCCGTGCTGAATGTGTTCTACGATAACAACGGTTGCGGTCCTTATCGCGACTGGCTCTACAGCGAGACCTGCTTCAAATGCACGGGCACTGACTTGGGCAACGGGTTGCGTTTTGCGAACGCGGGCACGCGCGCCGTCACGATTTGCGACGACAGCGACGACTCGGGCAACTTCCGTGGCGTGGGCGTCTATGAAGACACCGACGGCGAACTGGTGCTGATTACCGAGTGTTCGGCGGGCTGGTACCGCTACATCACAGGCTGGCGGTTCAGTCAAAGCGGGATTTTCAAGCCGCGCTTCCAATACGGCTACACTGAAAACAGTTGTGTCTGCATCGGTCGTCTGCACAACGGCTATTGGCGGCTGCACTTTGCGCTGGACGGTCTCGGCGGGCTGGCGGTGGAAGAGACCGACTCGCCGCGCGGCGGGCGACGCGAGAACTGGCAGCCGATTCGCATCGAGGCGCGACGCCTGCGCTGGCCGAACCGCCCGACGCGCTGGCGCGTGCGTAAGCTCAGCACGGGCTTCACCGCCGAGATTGTGCCCAGCGCTAAAGACGGCTTCCACGAGCGCAGCAATACGGGCGAAGGCGATGTGTGGGTCGTCAAAGCGCGCAGCACCGAGATGCAGGGCAGTCGGGGTTCGTTCGCCAACATCACGCAGTATGTGAACGGCGAGCGCACGCTGAACGAAGACCTCGTCGTCTGGTACGGGGTGCATCTGCGCAAGCGCGGCGCAGATACCTTCGAATGCCCGCCGCTGGGACCCGACATCTACCTCAGCGGGTAGGCGGCACGCCTCTTTGCCCTCACCCCCAGCCCCTCTCCCACGCGGTGGGAGAGGGGGCGCGGCTGTACGCCCATTTTTAGCATCGGGCGGCGGCTCCGCTTCCCCACTCCACAATCCCCTCGCCCCCTTGCGGACGAGGGGTTCAACGCTGCGCCCACTCTTCCCCTAAAAAATCACCCCCGCCCGCGCCGATAATACTTTACACGGAGGCGATGCATGTCCTTTCTGCAGAAGATTTTAGGCGTCGGGAGAAGCAACTCGTATGATTCGGGCATCAAGTGCTACGATGATGGGCGTTTTGAGGAGGCGTTGAAACTGTTCGAACACGCGCTTACGGAGACGCGCGATGTGATGGTGCAGAAGCTTGCGCGGTTCTATATCGCCGAGTCGCACGCCCAGCTGGGTCAAGCCGCGCTGCGTCGGGGTCAGTACGCGGCGGCGGCAAACCACTTCGAACGCGCGCTGGAGATCCACCCGCACTACGCCGATTTGCATTTTTCGCTGGCGTTCGCGCTGCGCAAACTGCGCGACTACGAACGCGCCGCGCTGCACCTCAAAGAGGCGCTGCAGATTAATCCGCGCTTCGCCAAAGCGGTGCTGTTTCAGGGCATCGTCTGGTACGAGATGGGACGGCGCGAGGACGGCTTGCGGCGCATCGAGGAGTCGCTAACGCTGGACACGGGCTTCGACCGCGCCCGATTCGAGCAGGCGCTGGAACACGACCGTGCAGGGCGTATCGATCAGGCGATTGCGCTGCTCGAGACGCTCAGCTCCAACAGCACGGACGACGCGCTCTATCACGCGCAGATGGGCGACGACTTGTATCGGCGGGGCGACTTTGAGGCGGCAGTCGCCGAGTACCGCAAGGCGCTGGCGATTCGCCCCAACTTCGCCGACATCCGCAACCACTTGGGTATGGCGCTCGCCGCGCTGGGCAAGGAAGAGGAAGCCGTCGAACAATTCCAGCACGCGCTGGAGATTAACCCGCGCTATCTGGAGGCGCGGCTGAACTTGGCGATAACTCTACGCGATATGGGGCGCACGGAAGAGGCGCGCGAACAGTTCCGTATCGCGCTCGACATCGACCCAGAGAACGCCGTTGCCCGCAACGCGCTCAGCGACTTAGCCGCGTAGCCTATTTGGTGTGGCTGTAGGGGGAGTCCTTGAGGCGCAGCGTGGTGCGCACCCCACCGCGCTGCGCTGTGATTTCGACCTCCTCTGGGCGAACTCCCTTCGGCAGCACGATACGCCACTGATTGGCCTGGGGGCGCTCTACGCGCAGCTTCTCGCGCTTGGCGCGCGCTTCCACCTTCGCCATCGCAGGCGACACCTCGCCCAACAGCGCGTCGCCTTGCTGACCCGTCCACACCACAAACGGCTCGCGACGGCTAATCGCGCGCGTGTACGCCAGCATCGCATCCAGCTCGTCGGAACGCATGCCGATTGCGCCTGGCATGCTCTCCACGACCTCGCGCAACTCGCGGGGCGAGGCGTACTTCTTCTCGAAGTCCTTGTCGAGCATCGCGCCCTCCTTGCCGTGGCACGAACTGCACTTGCGCTCGTAGGTCTCCACCACCTTGATAGGCGCAGGGCGCACGCTGCCCGTACCGATTGCGACGCTCGCCAGTGCAATCCCCAAGCCTGCCAGACTAATTGCCCTTCGCATTGCGCTCTCCTGCCCAAGAGATTCGGTAGATGCGGTTCGTCGTGTCGCAGCTGAACAGCACGCTGCCGTCGGGCGCCTCGACGCAATCTACAGGACGCGCCAGCACCCGATTGTCTGCTGTCAGCGTCTTGACAATCGTCAGGCTCCCGTAGGGTCTGCCCGTGACGGGGTCGAACAGCACGCGCTCGATGCGGTAGCCGTCGGGAATCACGCGGTTCCACGACCCGCGACACGCCACGAACATATCGCCCTTGTGTTCAGGGAAGTGGTCTTTCGTCAGGAAGGTGAAGCTGTTGGCTGCCCAGTGCGCTCCGAAGCTCCACGCGGGCGGCACGGTCTTGTCCGCCAGCTCCACGATGTCCTTGCGGTTCTGGTACTCAATGCGCGGCAGCTTGTTGCCCGTGATGAACGGATGCCCATAGAACTTGCCCTCTTCGTAGTGGTTCAGCTCGTCGGGCGGGTTGTAGTCGGTGATGGGTTGGAACTGCTGTGGGCGTTCGCCCAGTGTGCGTCCGAACCAGTCGCTGCCGTGATCGACGCCCCAGACTTCGTTGGTGCCTGGGCGCAGGCGCAGCTTCTCCGTGTTGCGTATCCCGCTGGCGAACAGCGTCTTGCCTGTGCCGTCCTTATTGAACCGCCAGATTTTCTGCCGCTCGGTGTCGGTCTCGTCGTTGATGTTGCCCGAGTCACCGATGGCGGTGTAGATGTAGCGGTCGGTCACCAAGATAGGTCGCCACCAGTGCCCGCCGCCTTTGGGCAGTTTGCCTTCGGGGATGACGGTCTGCACCTCGTCCGCCTTGCCGTCGCCGTCGGTGTCGCGCGCTTTGTGGATCGCGCCTGTCTGCGCGAACCACAGCCACCCGTCGGCAAAGTGCATCCCATGCACCGTCGGGTAGCCCTCGATGAAGGTGTTGACCACCTCGTAGCGGTTGCCCCGCAGGCGCAGGGCGAGGATGTCGCCGCGCTGCGGGCGACTGAGGTACAGCGTGCCCTTGTCGTCGAACTCCATAAAGCGCGCGTTGCCCAGATTCTCGGCGACCAAGTCCACGCGGTAGCCTGGGCGCACCCAAAATTCGGGCACGCCTTGCCCGCGCACGCCCGCCGTCGGCTTAGGTGCGGGAACCGTCGCTTGTTGGGGACGCGGATTCGCGGGACGCTGCGCCGTCAAACAGCCAATCAGAACACTCGTTGCCAACACGCCCATACCAAACCCGAACGCAACCTGCCGATTCATAGTGGGGGTATTGTACCCAGTTTCGGCGTGCTGCTACGCTACCAAGTCGCCCCGCAGGTTCCAGTGCTTGTACTCTGTGCCCGCATTGCTTACCTGCTGGTACATCGCGCCACCGTAGCCAAACCAAAACCATAGTGAGTATAATACCTTGTCATTCGTCATGGTAGAAACGATAAGTCATGTACGCAATCCCCAAGCCTATGAGGAACAAAACGGTCGGCGGGAAAAACACTACAAAGTGCGCGGGAAGTTCTACCTCGCGCCCCCTGCGACGAACCATTACATTGCCCTTCTCGTCGGCTTTGCTAAGAGTGTCCAGTGAACCAATAGCCACTCCAATCGCGACGAGCATCAACAGAACCGACAAGGTCATCGCCGTTATGTATTGCGCTTTGCTCATGATCGCCTCCTAACTCCCAGACTGGGTGTCAGTTTGAAAAGCCTTGTAGCGCACAGTCTCGATAACGACAGAAACCAGCAAGGAAACCACGAAATAGCATAAAACGCAAAAACATTCAACATCGTGGCGACTCTGGGTCATACCTTTTCATCTCTACCTCCAAATAGCTCAAACGAGTCTAAAATTCGCTTTATAATAGCTCAAACGAGTCTAAAATTCGCTTTATATCTTCCGATTCTTTGCCATCGGGCAAGAGACATCCTATAAGTATGGTTCTATTCTTATGTGTAATTTCAACCTGTCTAATGATGAATTTGCTACGCTTCGGATCAGACCCTTTAGGAAGAACTACGAATTCAATTCCTTCGTACAAAAGTCCGCCTACTTCCATGCGAATCGATTTCGACCCTCCATCTTTGGAGATGCTAATCGCTTCCTTGCGCCACTGTCTAATCAAAGATGATGGATCCTCGGACGGAGTTAACACTGCCACGGCAATCATCATTCTTTCGGCAGAGTTTGGCTTGCGAAAATAGACAGTATCCTCATACTTGAGGTGAACATACCAGCCTTTGGGTATATCTACAGAGAATGCCTCTGTAGACACTTTCCAGTTCGTGTTCTTTACATCCATCAGTTGTTGCCTTTTCTGGTTAGTTGAGACATCACAACCACTAACTGCCATGACTAACCAAGCAGTCAAAGTGCACCCCATCCCTATAACTGCTTTTCTCATCGCCTACCTCCGGGATACCTCTTCCACATTTCATGAGCAGGCGTTTCTAGAGCCTGGTCAAACGCATCCCCTGGACTACCCGACGGATCGGTATAAATCAGATCCTCCCAACGCAACCTCGTTCCTCCAACATGTTTTATTCCTTCACCTAATGCAACGCCACCTTCAGCCACTGTCACGCCTGCGTCACCAACTGCAAGCGCCGGACCGCCAAAACCACCGGCTGCTTCTGAAGCCGCTTCACCAGCACCTAGGCACGCCCCTTTCACCACCTCACCAACTCCTTCGTCAAGGTCGGCAGGTTCCTCAGTCACTACCTTGAAGAGATACCACAAGCCTACACCTAACGCTACAACAGCAATACCTGCCAAGACAATCGTTACTGGCTCACACCCACTCGGATCCACCCACTGTAGTGGATCATTCACACAATACCCATACGCATTCAGCGTCAGCGGCGCGTAAATAGACCCTAACCACGAATCCTGCTGCAAGAACCTGCCCACCGTCGGGTCATACCAGCGCACGCCCACCTTCTGCAACCCGCCCGTCAGCGCCTCGTTCCGATAGCCCCACGCGCCGTTCCAGTCGTAGGTCGGACGCGCGCCTGCTATCGTGTCGCCAAACGCATCCGTGAGCGGGGCAGGCACGTAGGTTCCTGCCGAGCTACTCGTCGCTGCCAAGTCCCCACGCAGGTTCCAGTGCTTGTATTCCACCCGACCGCTCGCTACTTGCGAATACATTACTTGCGAATACATTGCGCCCCTGTAGTATACACTGGCTTTGAGTGTTGTCATCGCCAGTTTCAGACTCGTCTGCTCTATGGAAACAGTTGGACCACCCGCTCGGTGCTTTCTCCAAGCGCTCTGACACGCAGGCGAAGTGGTACCTTGCGCTCCATTAATCCGCGCAGCTCTTCAACCGACCACTCTGACCGATCGTTTATGGAAACTATTAGGTCGCCGACCCGTAAGCCTGCTTGTTTCAAATGCTCCTCCTCGACTCGTGTTACCAAAAGGTACTGTTCATTCGAATGGTTCACCAAGATAGCATCAAAGCCTAGACGCCGACTTGTATACAGTTGTATAGTCACTGAGGCTCTTTGTTGAAAGGGAGTTTCAGGGATCAGAGTCAACTCCATCTGCTGTCCATTGCGGACTATCTGTACTCTCTGCGCCACACCTGCATATCCGTCCACAAGGAGTTGCAGAGCACCTTGACTCATACCTTGCGTCAACCGACCAGATATTGCCACTAATTCGTCTCCTTTTTGAAAACCTGCTCTTGCTGCCGCACTTGCAGGAAATACCTCTCCTACGCGAGCTTTACCACTTGTGTCCTTCTCCACTCTAAGCCCAGATATTCCTCTTACACGCCCTGAAAGCTCGCCTGCAGGTTTTCGCAGCAGTAAATGACCTGTTTTTAGGTCTACTATCAACTCGTCGAACAGCGACAGTATGTCCATTCCTAAGACAGAGGTACCCTCGAAGGTGACGGCAAAGGGCACTTCTCGCACAAGTACCTCTCCAATTTTTATCCACTGCATCCTTCCCAACAGTTTCTCAATCATCTGTATCTTTCCTTCGACACTTTCCATAGATGGGAAAGTCTGATGAGAAAACTCTACCCACTCTACGCCCTTGAGCTCTCGCCCCGCCAAAGTCGATATCCAAGCGCCTGTTGCTATTGTAAGCTGAACCTGTTGATTGGGGGGCGCGGTGACTATGGCACAGTGCTCCCAAGTCCCTCTATTCGGTCGGGATAGCTTGACAACCACATACTCCTTCGAAAGCGAACTGTAGTCAAACGATTCTTTGTAAAGCCTCAATAATCGATTGCGAAGATCGAGCCCTACAGGCACAGCAGCGAAGAAATTGGCTCCTAAAATACCCGCTATGTCTAATCCTAAATTCAACTTATGCAGTTGTAGGTTTGCAACATACGCAGCAGGGATTCCGAGTTCTGGTTTCGCCAAGGGGCGTCCCTGGTCATCAACTAAACTGACCGACCGAAGAGTTGCCCAGTCACCCCTTCTATCCAAGCCAAAGGTAGTCGCTTTCTCCTCATCAATCACCATAAGACCTGGGGTGCCAGTGCTGAGCAAAAAGAGTGCAGGCTCACGCCCGTTTATACTTAGACGCACCAATGGTAAAGGAATATGCGGTGGATCGTAAACAAGTGGCACGGTCGCAATCGCTACGGGCTGTGTAGCAGACGCGACTTGATTTTGAGTGTACAACGCCGCTAACTGGGCAGCTAAGCTCATCGCCACACATAGGGCAACTCGTGGAGCAAAGTTATGGCTCTTCATAGCGTCGTTACCTCCTTCGGAGTCATGCTTCAGAACCTGAACTCAATCGTGACAGTCGGACCGCTCCAGCGCGGTGGTCCTGGAGGGGTGTAACTGAAACCGCCGCCGACGCCCAGCGAGGGGTTAGTTCCAAAGCTGAGTCGGAAGTTACAGCTAAGACTGGGCGGCGACGGGTTCGGATGAAGTGGCGACGGAACAGGAAACTCGAAGTTTCCACTGCCTCCAAAGCTACCTCCAGGAAACTCAATTTCGAAATCGAATGGGAAAGTTACCCTGCCATTCCCCGGATCATAATACCCTTCACCCCCTGGCAACGGTATCGTGCCTCTTGGTGGAGGTGAAGGCAGCTTAATCTCGTCAAACGGATCCCTTGTTTGACCATAGATTAGCGAGGTTAATTGCATTCCATTCGGATCCACCGCATTCACAGGGTCATTCACACAATACCCATACGCATTCTGCGTCAGCGGCGCGTAGATAGACCCCAGCCACGGATCCTGCTGCAAGAACCGCCCCGCCGTCGGGTCATACCAGCGCACGCCGACCTTCTGCAGCCCGCCCGTCAGCGCCTCGTTGCGGTAGCCCCACGCGCCGTTCCAGTCGTAGGTCTGCCGATTGCCAGCCACCAAGTCACCAAACGCATCCGTTATCGGCGCAGGCGAATACGCGCCTGTCGGGCTGCTCGTCGCCGCCAAGTCGCCCCGCAGACTCCAGTGCTTGTATTCCGCCTGACCGCTCGCAACCTGCTGATACATCGACCCACCGTAGCCGTAGTATACCCACTGCAACGGGTCGCTGCTACTTTGCCGACTGCCTTCCGCTACCAGATACCCAGCATGATAGCGATTCCTTTTCCGACAGTGCCCTGCGCCAGTGTGCGGCGCACTCGCTTCAGACTCCAGCCCTTCTGCAGACCCAGCATCGTTATAACCTCCATCGGTTCGGCGTATCCCCACAACTTTGCGGGGTGCGCTTATATTATAGGATTTCGCGATTCTCAAGGGGGGACAGGGGAATTTGGGGGGGATTTTGGTGGGAAATCGGGCTTTCCTCTCCAAGCGCGAGAACTTCAGAGAGGGATGCACTGCTGCGCTAATGCCGAAAGGTCTCGCCTATGGTACAATTCCCTTATTGGAGGTTTGTATCGAATGAGCTACGATGTGAAGGACTTGGCGCTTGCCGAGCAGGGCGCGCTGCGCATGGAATGGGCAGACAACGAGATGCCCGTGCTGCGCCTGATTCGCCAGCGGTTCGAGCAGCAGAAGCCCTTGCAAGGCGTGCGCATTGCCGCCTGCTTGCATGTGACGACTGAGACGGGCAACCTGATGCGCACGCTCAAGACGGGCGGCGCAGAGATTGCCCTGTGCGCCTCGAACCCGCTCTCTACGCAGGACGACCTTGCTGCCGCGTTAGTGAAATACGAAGGTATAGCGGTCTACGCCATCAAGGGCGAAGATAAGGACACTTACTACAAGCACATTCACCAAGCGTTGGACATTCAGCCGCACATCACGATGGACGACGGGTGCGACTTGGTGAGCGTGCTGCACACCGACCGCCGCGAGGGGCTATCCGAGGTGTTCGGCGGTACGGAGGAGACCACCACAGGCGTGATTCGCCTGCGTGCGATGGCGAAAGAGGGCGCGCTGCAGTACCCTGTAATTGCCGTCAACGACGCCTACACCAAGCACCTGTTCGACAACCGCTACGGCACGGGGCAAAGCACGCTGGACGCGATTATGCGGGCGACGAACCTGCTGATTGCGGGGCGCAAGGTGGTCGTGATTGGCTACGGCTGGTGCGGGCGCGGGGTCGCAATGCGCGCGCGCGGGCTGGGGGCGCATGTGATTGTGTGCGAGGTCAATCCGCTCAAGGCGCTCGAAGCGCTTATGGACGGCTACGAGGTGATGCCGCTTGCCAACGCCGCGCAGGTCGGCGACATCTTCATCACCGTTACGGGCAACTACCATGTGCTGCGCGAGGAGCATTTCCGCGCGATGAAGTCGGGCGCGATTGTGTGCAACACGGGGCACTTCAATGTGGAGATTGACATCCCCGCGCTGGAGCGCATGGCGACAGGCAAGCGCACGGTACGCGCCTTCGTGGATGAGTACCAGCTCGCCGACGGGCGACGCCTCTACCTGCTGGGCGAGGGGCGACTGATTAACCTCGCCGCCGCCGAAGGGCACCCCGCCGCCGTGATGGACATGAGCTTCGCGAACCAAGCGCTGAGTGTGGAGTACCTCGTGCAGAATCGGGGTAAGCTGCCGCGCGAGGTGTTCGCCGTGCCCGCTGCTATTGACGCGCAGGTGGCGCAGCTCAAGCTGCAGGCGCTCGGCGTGCAAATCGACGCGCTCACCGACGAGCAAGCGAAGTATCTCGACTCGTGGCAGGAGGGCACATAGCGGGCTGGTCGCCTGAGTCGTTGGAGTATCTGGACGCCTGCCCTGTGTGCGGCGCGCGCACGGGGCAGGAGTTGCTCTATCGCGGGTTGCGGGACAAGTTCCAGACCAGCACACCTGGCGCGTGGGACTTTTACCGCTGTGAGGCGTGCGGATCGGGCTACTACAACCCGCGCCCGACGCCCGAAGCAGTCGGCAGGCTGTACGAGGCGTACTACACGCATGGGCACACCGCCCCGCTGGAGTATGCGCAACTGGGGTGGCTTGGCAAGTTGCGTCGCATTCTGGGCAACGGCTACCGCAACTACCGCTTCGGGATGCAGGAGCGACCTGCCAGCATCTTGGGCGTGCTGGCGATGGGATTATTGCCTGATCAGCGCGCGCTGCTGGACACGGGCGGACGCCATCTGCCCAAGCAGCCCAAAGGACGCCTGCTCGATGTCGGCTGCGGCAACGGCGACTTTCTGCATTTCGCGCAACGGGCGGGCTGGGAGGCGATAGGCGTAGACCCTGACCCGAAAGCCGTCGAGATTGCCCGCGCGCGGGGGCTGACCGTGCATCTGGGCACGCTGGAGACTCTGCAGGAGCCGCCTGAGTCGCTTCAGGGCATTACGATGAACCATGTAATCGAGCATGTGCATGACCCGCGCGCGACGCTGACGCGCTGCTACCGCCTGCTCAAGCCTGGTGGCTGGCTGTGGCTGGAGACGCCGAACCTGAACGCGCAGGGGCACGCCCTTTACCGCGAGAACTGGATAGGGCTGGACACGCCACGCCACTTGGTGGTGTTCACCGACCGCGCGCTGATGCGCCTGCTGCAGGAGGTCGGCTTCACGCAGATTGAGCGGCTGCCGTATTGCCCACTGTGCGAGCGCGTGTTTGGGATGTGTCGCGCACTGGCGATTGGCGCGTCGCCCCACAACGCGCCGCCGCTCCCGCCCGAAGAGCGACGGGTCGCACGGCAAGCAGAAGCGAAGGCGCGCCGAAACCCCGAAATCCGCGAATTCACGATGGTACGCGCGTGGAAGGCGTAAACGGCGTTGTCGTCCTTGCCCCTTGACATAGCCCCACCCCATCGGGTATTATTTAGCCACGCTAAACAAATGAGGAGACGACGCTATGACGGAGAAGACGCCACTGCTGGAGGTACGCAATCTGTGGGTCAAACTGCCCGACGAGGAGGACGCCATCATTCGCGGGCTGAACCTGACGATTTACCCTGGTGAAGTTCACGCGCTCATGGGACCGAACGGGTCGGGCAAGTCCACCCTGGCGAAGGTGCTGTCGGGACATCCGGGCTACGAGGTCCCCGACGGCGAGGTGCTGTTCCGCGGCGAAAACATCCTGGAACTGGAACCCGACGACCGCGCTCGCATGGGGCTGTTTCTGGCGTTCCAGTACCCGATGGAGGTGCCTGGCGTCACCATCGCCAACTTCCTGCGCCTTGCCTACCAGCGACGCTTCGATACCGAAGTCAAATACACGGAGTTCTACAAGATCCTGCTGCAGCACCTGAAGAAGCTGGAGATGGACGCCAGCTTCGCAGGTCGCCCCGTGAACGAGGGGTTCTCTGGCGGCGAGAAGAAGCGCTTCGAAATCGTGCAACTGTCGCTGCTGGAGCCTGTGCTGGCAGTGCTGGATGAGACCGACTCAGGGCTGGACATCGACGCGCTGAAGATTGTGTCCAACGGCGTGAACGCGATGCGCTCGCCCGAACGGTCGTTCCTTGTGATTACGCACTACCAGCGCATTCTGAACTATATCACACCCGACTATGTGCATGTGATGGTTGAGGGGCGCATTGTGCGCTCTGGCGGACCCGAGTTAGCCCTGCAACTGGAAGAGAAGGGCTACGACTGGGTACGCAGTGAACTCGCGGGTGCAACCGCCCCGTAAGGAGGTATCTAAAATGGCGCAGCCCGATATTCTCAATCTGGATCAGGACTATACGCAGAAGTACGGCTTCCACGACGACATCCAGCCGGTGTTCCAGACCGAGCGCGGCTTGACCCGCCGCGTGGTCGAAGAGATCTCGCACCAGAAAAACGAGCCCAAGTGGATGCGCGAGTTTCGGCTGCAGGCTTACGAAATCTTCATGAGCAAGCCGATGCCCACTTGGGGACCCGACCTGTCGCAACTGAATTTTGACGAGATTGTCTATTACATCCAGCCGACCGACCGCAAAGGACGCAGCTGGGACGAAGTGCCTGAAGAGATCAAGCGCACCTTCGATCGGCTGGGAATCCCCGAGTGGGAGCGCAAGTTCCTGGCGGGTGTGGGAGCCCAGTACGATTCCGAAGTCGTCTACCACAACCTCGCCAAGCAGTGGGAAGAGAAGGGCGTCATCTTTGTCGACACGGATACCGCCGTGCGCGAGTACCCCGACTTGGTGCAGGAATACTTCGGCACGGTCATCCCGCCCACCGACAACAAGTTCGCCGCGCTGAACTCGGCGGTGTGGTCGGGCGGCTCGTTCGTGTATGTGCCTGCGGGGGTGCATGTGGACATCCCGTTGCAGGCGTACTTCCGCATCAACGCCAAGAACGCGGGTCAGTTCGAGCGCACGCTGATTATCGCTGAGGAAGGGTCGTTTGTCCACTATGTGGAGGGCTGCTTGCCTGCAGGCGAGCAGGTCTGCACCGAGTCGGGCTGGGTCAACATCGAGAGCGTCAAGCCTGGCGACTTCGTTTTGGACGAGAAGGGTCGGCGCGTGAAGGTGCGCGCCGTGATGACGCGCCCCTACACGGGGGAGATGATTATCATCCGTCCCATCTCGCCCCACAACACGATTCGGCTGACCCCAGAGCATCCCGTGCTATGCGTGCGCCGCGAGCAGGTGCAATACAAGCGTCGTGCCCGCCAGCCGCACTGGAAGGTCGAGGTGGACACGCGCTTGCTGCTGGAGGCGCAGCCTGAGTATGTGCTTGCAGGCGAGCTGCGCGAGGGCGACTTTATCGTTTTCCCGAAGCCCGTCGCGTCGGCGGAAGAGGTACTCTTCACCGCCGAGCAACTCCGCTTGCTGGGGTACTACCTCGCCGAAGGCTCCGCCTACATCCACCGCACGCTGAAGGTTCCGATGGTCACCTTCACCGTCGGCGAACACGAGACTGAGATTATTCAAGACCTAACCTATCTCATCGAACACCTGACGGGCAAGCGGGCGCAGGTGGCGCGTCAGCCGAAGCGACACGCGGTCAATATCATTGCCTACTCGCATGACCTGATGGCGTTCTGTCTGGAGCATGCGGGCAAAGGGGCGGCGACGAAGCGGCTGAGCGAGGCGATTATGCGCCTGCCCGCCGAAGCGCTTCGCCCGCTGATAGACGCCTACTTCGCAGGCGACGGCAACATCTGCTGGAAGGGCAACAGCGAGATGCATCGGATTATTACTGCATCCGAGACGCTTGCCCGCCAGATTCAGATGTTGCTGGCGCGGTTGGGGATTTACGCGAGCATAGAGCATCGCGCAGGCGGTGAAGACACGATTCAGGGGCGACGCATCCGCCGACGCCCGCAGTATGTGGTCGTATGGACGAACCGCCGTCGAATGGGCGAGGTGCGCGACGCAGGCGACTACTTCCTCGTGCCCATCAAGCAGATTGAGCGCGTGCCCTACAACGGCTTCGTGTTCAACCTCGATGTCGAGGAGCCGCACTCGTACCTCGTGCGCGGCTTCGCCACCCACAACTGCACCGCCCCGGTATACGCCGAGGAAGCCCTGCACAGCGCGGTGGTGGAGATTATCGTCAAGCGCGGCGCGCGCGTGCGCTACACCACCATCCAGAACTGGTCGAAGGATGTCTACAACCTCGTCACCAAGCGCGCGGTGGCTTACGGCGACTCGGTGATGGAATGGGTGGATGGCAATTTGGGCTGCGTGTGCGCGGGCGAGCTGGTCTACACCGAGCGCGGTCCCGTGCCGATTGAGCAGGTGGAGCCTGGCACGCGCGTCTGGAGCTTTGACGAAGCGCGTCGGCTGTGGGTGCTACGCCCCGTCGTGGCGCGCAAGGACAGCGGGCTGCAACAGGTCTACGAGATTACCCTCTCCAACGGGCGCAGCCTGCGCCTGACGGCGAACCACCCGCTGCTGACCGTGCAGTACGACGCGACGCGCCCGCAGAGACTCGGACGCTACAGCCTGCGCTGGAAGCCCGTCGAGGCGCTGCAGTCAGGCGACCTGATTATCTTCCCGACCGCGCTGCAGGTGGAGGGGCAACCCTACCGCTTCGTGCGCCCCGAGCTGCCCGACCAGTTCACGGGACGCAACCAGCACGGCGCGGAGTACCCCATCGCGTCGCATGCGCGTCAGCCCGTGCAGTTGCCCGAATATGCTGACGAGGACATCTGCTGGCTGCTGGGGCTGTGGATGGCGGAAGGCGACTACACGATTCAGCGCGGGCGCAGCGGGCATCGCTACGGGCGCGTGGGCTTCAGCGTGCCAACGAGCGACCGCGCCTACCCGCGCTTAATCTCGCTGCTGACGCGCTACTTCGGCAACCACGCCATCGAGCTGCGCAAGGACGAACGCTACCTGCGCGTCAATTCGCTGGAGTTCGCGCTGTGGTTGCAGGTGAACGGCTTCGTGTCGGGCGCGAAGGAGAAGCGCATCCCCGCGTGGGTCTTCACCCTGCCCAGCACACCGCAGGCGGCGTTCCTTGCGGGCTACCTCGACGGCGACGGCTGCGCGAAGGGCAACCGCCTTAGCCTCAAGTCCGCGAACCGCGCCCTGCTACAGGATGTGCAGCAGCTCGCGCTGCAGTGCGGCGTTCACGCCAGCGCGGTCTACAGCCACACGGTGGAGGCAGATATCAACCGCACGGGGCGCACCAAGCAGTATACGGCATACCGACTGGACTTGACGAATGTCGCGCCGTTGCTGCCCCATCTGACGCCTGCGCTGCGCGAGCGACTGACCACGCCGAAGCGGGCGCGTCGCCACCAGCGACTTCGCGGCTTCCGCGCCACGCGCCTGCTGACCCCCGAAATGGGCGTCGCACGCATCGAGGCGATTGCGCCCTCCATCGTCGCGCCGACCTACGACCTCGAAGTGGCGGAAGCGCACTCGTTCGTGGTGAATGGCGTGCTGGTGCATAACAGCCGCGTCACGCAGAAGTACCCCTCCGTCTACCTGATGGAGCCGGGCGCACGCGGCGAGATTCTGTCGGTCGCGTTCGCGGGCGACGGACAGCACCAAGACACGGGCGGCAAACTCATCTTCGCCGCGCCACACACCACAGGACGCATCACCTCCAAGTCCATCTCCAAGGGCACAGGGCGCGCGAGCTACCGCGGGCTGGTGCAGGTGCTGGAAGGCGCGCACCACGCCAAATGCAATGTGGAGTGCGACGCGCTGCTGCTGGATGAGGACGCCAAGACCGACACCTACCCCTACATCGAAGTCAACGAGAAGCAGGTCACCATCGGGCACGAGGCGCGCGTGAGCAAGGTCAGCGACGAGCAAATCTTCTACCTGCAGAGCCGCGGACTCAAGAAAGACGAAGCGCTCACGCTGATTGTGTCGGGCTTTATTGAGCCGCTGGCGAAGCAGCTCCCGATGGAGTACGCCGTGGAGCTGAACCGCCTCATCGAGCTGGAGATGGAAGGCTCGGTCGGCTAAACGGCTTCTCACGCCAACCCGCTCCCGAGAACGCCCTCCAGCCCTGCGCTGGGGGGCGTTTTTTTGCGACGCGAATCGTGCATAATATATACGCGGGGAACCGAGTTGAGCGACTGGCTACGGATAGCGGAGCATATTGCGGCGCGCTGGGCGATTCTCGCCATAGACACGCTGCTGGTGGCGTTTCTGATTTATCGCCTGCTGCTGCTGGCGAAAGGCACACGCGCCTATCAGGTGCTGATTGGGCTGCTGGTGTTCGTGCTGGCGCTGTACCTGAGCGACGCGCTGGGACTGGAGACCATCCACTGGCTGCTGGATCGCATGACCACGCTGGGACCCGTCGCGCTGGTGATCCTGTTTTTCCCTGAGTTGCGCCGCGTGTTGGAGACCATCGGGCGCGTGGAGTTCTGGCGCAGTAGCTTGGGGGTGGGGGCGGACGCCGCACCGATACAGCGCGCTATCAACGAGGTGGTCAGCGCGGTGCAGCAGATGGCTCGCGATCGGATTGGCGCGCTGATTGTGTGGGAGCGCAAAGACCGCATCGCGGAGGGCAACGGCGTGGAGCTGCAAGCGGAGGCGACCTCGCCCCTGCTGCGCACAATCTTCTACCCCGGCTCGCCCCTGCACGACGGCGCGGTCATCCTGCGCGGCGCGGAAATCGTCGAGGCTGCCGTCTACTTCCCCGAAATCAGCCAGAACCCCGACATCCCCAGCACCATGCACACGCGCCACCGTGCAGGAATCGGCGTTACCGAGACCTCCGACTGCATCGCGATTATCGTCTCGGAGGAGACGGGGCAGATTACGGTGGCGGTGGACGGCGCGTGGACGCAGAATGTGGACGCCGACCACCTGCGCCGCCTGCTGAGCGATTTACTTACGGGCGAGTCGCGCCCGCGCATCTTGGAACGCATGGGTGCGACCCTCTCCAGCGTGCGTCGCAACCGCACCGAACGGCGCACCAAAGAGCGCACAGAGGAGAGAACGGCATGAGAGGTTAGAGACTGTTGAGCATTTTTGCATCTTCGCTACGCGAGGCGCGAACACCGAAGACTTTCGCAGCACAGGAATACCCTACGTGGACAAATGCTCGAAGTTTCTAACCAAAATCTGAGGGATACAGGTGTCGTTGCAACAGAGCAAAACCCGTACAGTCTGAAGGGCGTTTCGGTAGCGCGGAACGAGGAATCCTAGAGCCGATGGAACCAGGAGGAATCTTGAGTTCAGCCTCGGCCCACTTGGGTAATCTTCTCTCCCTGTCGGGAGCGGCAGCTTGAAAATCGCTGTCGAAAAATATCCAAGCGCAGTTCTTCATCGGACCGCCTACGAAGAAGCCGACATGGGCAACAGTCTGACCATTCTCGTCTTCCATCTTGACTAAATCTCGCACGGAGTTTGGAACCAATTCCAAGTCGTCTTCGCTGTCAACTGGTAGAGTCTGTGAGGCAAAATGGATAATCCCCAACAGTCGTTCGTCTTCTCCACTGCGGGCGTAGAACCAGATGTAGCCGTGATTGGAGCCATCCTCATAAGTTGGTTGGATGGTTAGTTCCTCTCGCGTTTGTGAAACAACCACGCAGTTCGCGACGATTGTCACAAGCGTTTCCCTGTCGTTGAGCAAGTCGTGAGGCGACGGAGCAAAACGCATTCTAATAGGGCTGCCAGGCTCAAAGATCAGGACAGGCAGGCGGGCGGTCTGGAAAGCTTCTTGAGGGGCGGGGGCGGGCACAGGACTACCCTTTTGCACATGACACGGTAGAGCCGTCGCAAGTAGCGTTGTCAGGAGCATACTCGCACAGAGAATGCCTTCAGCCTTCAGCCACTTCTGACGATTTCTCATCGCACACCTCCATCTGAGATTCTGTCGGAGCGACGCCCGTTTTGCGTCCTCCATCCTTATTAACACCGCAAACCGCCAAATCGTCACATCCCAGCCCCAACTTTTGACGCACTTGTGCCCCGCCCCGTTGGAAGCGCATCTTCGCTGCGCTGGGGCGAACGCCCAACTGTGTGGCGATTTCGTCCCAAGTGTAGCCCGCCTCCAGCAGGGCGTGTATCTCCCGTGCGCCGTCGGGCAGCAGGCTCGCCAGCCACTCGGCGTACACGCGCTCGACGGCTGCCTGTTCGGGATCGTCCTCGCAGGGGCGCTGCTGCATCCAGCAGGCGAGCGTCGTCTGTTCGCGTCGGCGCGCCCGCAGCCAGTTGCACGCTTGCCAGTGTAGCGTCTGGTAGAGGACGCCTTCAGGAAGCGTGTCCAGGTACGCCTGCAGCTCGGCTTCGCTCGCGTTGGGATGTTTGGCGCGGTAGTCGTGAACGCGGCGCAACAGGCTCGCCTGCAGGATGTCTTCCGCGTCGGCGCGGCACACCCCATAGCGGCGCATTAGCCACTCCACATAGCCGTCGTTGGCTCGCATCGTTGCCCCCGTGTGTGATAAATACGCCGACGGGAATGCAGATTCCTGCCAACAAGCGCGTCTTTTCACCTTCGCGCCTGTTCCGTGCCGCGCATCGGGTATACTGCGTATATGCCCAAAACCGCCGTGCCCAGCGCGCCCGAACAACCGCAGGTCGCCCCACCCGACGACCTGCTACAAG